>JAABQT010000005.1 GCA_011391295.1 Betaproteobacteria bacterium | reverse complement strand
TAGAACGAGAAGCAGCCAAAATCGCCCCAGGCGCCCGACTGCCTGCCGTCCCAGTCGGCACCGATCGACTGCGCGCAATCCTCGACCAGCACCAGGCCGCGCCGCCGGCACAGCTCCGCGATGGGCGGCATCTCGGCACATTGGCCGAACAGGTGCACGGCGATCACCGCCCGCGTACGCGGCGTGAGCGCGCGCTCGAGCGTGGCCGCGGTCATGTTGAAGCTTGCCCCGTCGATGTCGGCGAACGCCGGCTTCGCGCCGACGTAGGCGATGGCCTCCGCCGTGGCGATGAAGGTGAACGCCGGCGTCACCACCTCGTCGCCCGGCCCGATCCCCGCAGCGCGCAGCGCGAGGTGCAGCGCGTCGGTGCCCGAATTGCAGGCCACTGCGTGCGGTACGCCGCACAGCGCGGCGATCTCCTGTTCCAGGGCGGCGCCCTCGGGGCCGAGGATGAAGTGTCCGGAGACCAGCACGCGCTCGAGCGCCGCGCGAACGTCCGCTCCGACTTCGCGCAGCTCGGCGGCCAGGTCGAGCATCGTGACCTTCATCATGCGGGCGCCGTGACGCGTTCCAGCCGGGCGTGTACCAGACGACCGACCTCCAGCGCGAGCGCGAGCGCCTGGCGCCCGTCCTCCCCCGCGACCAGCGGCCGCCGCCCGCCGCGTACTGCCGCGACGAAATCCTCGATCTCGGCGCGCAGCGCGTCGCGGTCCTCGAACACCAGTTCCTCCTCGGCGATGGCGCCCTGGCGCGCATCGCGGCGCGCGACGCGCAGCTTTCCCGCCTGCAGGTCGGCGGAAGCGTAGCGGTCGGCCTGGAACACGCGCAACTTCCTCACCGGCGACTGGCTGACGCGGCTCGCCGAGAGGTTGGCGACGCAGCCGCCGGCGAATTCGATTCTCACGTTGGCGATGTCGATGGCGTCGGTCAGCACCCGGAAGCCGCAGGCCGAGAGTTGCGCGATCTCGCCCTTCGCCAGCGACAGCACCAGGTCGAGGTCGTGGATCATCAGGTCGAGCACCACGTCCACGTCGATGCCGCGCTGCTTGAACCCCGAGAGCCGCTCGCAGTCGATGAACAACGGCTTGTCGAGCGCCGCGGCGAGCGCGCGAAACGCCGGGTTGAAGCGCTCCAGGTGCCCCACCCCGAGCAGCGCGCCATGCCGGCGCGCCGCCGCCACCAGTTCGTCGGCTTCATCGAGCGAGCGGGAGATGGGCTTTTCCACCAGCACGTGCACGCCGGCCCGCAGCAGCGTCAGCGCCACTTCGTGATGCTTCTGCGTGGGCACGGCGACGCTCGCCAGGTCGATCTCGCCGGCGAGCGAGCGCGCATCGCCGCGCGCCTCGCAGCCGTGCTTGGCGGCGATCTGCCGGGCGCGCGCGGCATCGGCGTCCACTACCGCCACCAGCTCGACGTCCTGCAGCGCAGCCAGCTTGTCGGCGTGGAACTGCCCCAGGTAGCCGACGCCGATCACGGCGGCGCGCAGTTTCTTCTTGCTCACCTGCGCATTCTAGTCAGTAGAAGCGCGCCTCGCCCGGCGGGCGCGTCTTGAAGCGCTTGTGCATCCACAGGTACTGCTCAGGCATCTCGAGCGTGGCCTGCTCGATGTACGCGTTCATGCGCCGCGTGTCGGCCTGCAGGTCGTCGGTGGGAAAGTCCTGCCAGGGCGGCTCGATGCGCACCACGTAGCCCGCCCCGCCGGGGAGCATGCGCGTCACGCAGGGCAGCACCCGGGCCCCGGCGAGCTTCGCGATGCGCGACAGCCCCGGCACGGTCGCCGCCTGCACGCCGAAGAACGGCACGAACACGGCGTTCCTCGGCCCGTGATCCTGGTCGGGCAGGTAGTAGAACGGGCGTTGCCCGCGCACCATGGCGCTGATCGCGGCGCGCACCCCCTCCTGGCGCGACACCTGGCGCTGGTTGCCGAAGCGGCCGCGCCCCAGCGCCAGCAGCCTGCCGAAGCGCGCGTCCTTCTGCCTCGAGTAGATGCCCACCATGTCCAGCTCGCAGCACAGCCGCGTAAAGCCCGCATCCAGCCCGGAAAAATGCGGCACGAACAGGATCGCCGGCGCCCCGCCGGCGGCGCGCAGGTGCTCCAGGCCTTCGACGCGCACCAGTCGCTCGATGCGCTCGCGCGGCGCCCACCACAGCAGGCCGTGCTCGATGAGGCCGCGACAGAAGGAGCCGAAGTGCGCGCGCGCGAGGCGCTCGCGCGCCGCGGGGTCCATGTGCGGGAAGCACTTGTGCAGATTGATGCGCGTAACGCGCCGGCGCTCCGGGATCAGCCAGAACAGCGCGCTGCCCACCGCGTTGCCGATCGCGGCCTGCACACCAAGCGGCAGGAAGTGCACCAGCCACATGAAGAAAAATGCCAGCCTGCTCATGGCCTGGCGCGCGGCCGCTTGTAGCGGTTGTAGCCCCAGAGGTACTGCTCCGGGCACTCGCGGATCGCCTCCTCGATGGCGCGGTTGATGCGGCGCGTGCCGCTCTCGCCGGGCAGCGCGGGCGGCAGCGGCGCCATGCGCAGCGCGTAACCCGCGCCGCGCGCCAGGCGCCGGGCCACCACCAGGAAACTGGCCACGTCCGCGCGCTGCACGAGCTTGGCAGCCAGCGTCATGGTGTAGGCCGGCCGGCCGAAGAACTCGCTCCATTCGCCTTCGCCTTCGCCCGGCACCTGGTCGGGCAGGATGCCGACAGTCTCGCGGCGCTTGAGCGCGGACAGCAGTTGGCGCACGCCGCCCAGGTCGGCGCTGGCGAGCGTGATGTTGCGGCCGCTCCTGCCCCGCGCCATCAGCGGCCGCAGCCACTGCACCCGCGGCGGCCGGTACAGCACGGTGAGCGGCAGGCGGCCGGACGCCTGCGCGGTGATCTCGAAGCAGCCGTAGTGCGGGGTGAGGAACACGATACCGCGGCCCGCGGCATGCAGCGCCGCGGCCTGCTCGAACCCCTCGAAACCCCGCACCAGCGCGACGATCTCCTCGCGCGGACGCAGCCACAGCTTGGGCGACTCGGCGATCATCTTGCCGGCCTGCGCGATCGCGGCGCGGCGCGTGCGCCCGTCCGTGTAGCCTGCCTGCGCGAGGTTGTCGCGCAGGTGCCGGCGATAGGTGGGCGACAGCCCATAGATTGCCCAACCCAGAACGCTGCCCAACGCGTGCAGAACGCGCAGCGGCAGGCGCGCCACCAGCTGCATCATCTGCTATCCTTCGATCCAATTTTCCAGGCGAGCCCCATGAGCGATTTTCTTTTTACTTCCGAGTCGGTTTCCGAGGGTCACCCGGACAAGGTAGCGGACCAGATTTCCGATGCGGTTCTCGACGCGATTCTAAGCCAGGACCCCACGTCGCGCGTCGCCGCCGAGACGCTGGTGAAGGACAACCTGGTGGTGCTCGCGGGAGAGATCACCACCGGGGCGCGCGTCAATTACGACCGGGTCGCGCGCCGCACCGTCAAGCGCATCGGCTACGACGACCCGCTGGTCGGCTTCGACACGCACACCTGCACCGTGATCGTGGCCTATGGCGAGCAGTCGAAGGACATCGCGCAGGGCGTAAATCGAGAAGTGGACATGGACCAGGGCGCGGGCGACCAGGGCCTGATGTTCGGCTACGCCTGCGACGAGACCCCGAGCCTGATGCCGCTCCCCATTTATCTCTCGCACCGCCTGGTCGAGCGCCAGTCCGAACTGCGCCGCGACGGCCGCCTGCCCTGGCTGCGGCCGGACGCCAAGTCGCAAGTGACCGTGCGCTACGTGAACGGCAAGCCTGACGCCATCGACACCGTGGTGCTGTCCACGCAGCATGCGACGGGCATGCAGCAGGAGGCGATCCGCGAAGCGGTCATCGAGCAGATCATCAAGCCGGTGCTGCCGAAGAACTACTTGAAGGGCAAGATCACCTACCACGTCAATCCCACCGGCAGCTTCGAGATCGGCGGGCCGAAAGGCGACTGCGGGCTTACCGGCCGCAAGATCATCGTCGACACCTACGGCGGCTCGGCGCCGCACGGCGGGGGCGCCTTCTCCGGCAAGGATCCCTCCAAGGTGGACCGCTCAGCCGCCTATGCGGCGCGGTACGTGGCGAAGAACATCGTCGCCGCGGGCCTCGCCACCAAGTGCCTGGTGCAACTGTCCTACGCCATCGGCGTGGCGCAGCCCACCAGCGTCATGGTGACGACCCAGGGCACCGGAAAGATCGCGGACGACAAGCTCGCGCAGCTGGTGCTGGCGAACTTCGACCTCAGGCCGCGCGGCATCATCAAGATGCTGGACCTCCTGCGCCCGATCTACGAAAAGACCGCCGCCTACGGCCACTTCGGCCGCGACGAGCCGGAATTCACCTGGGAAGCGACCGACAAGGCGCTGTCCCTCAAGCAAGCCGCCTGACGCGCAGTTCTGCGCGGTGCCGCGCTCTAAGCGGTGCCGCGCTTGGTCTCGAATTCGATCCCGACCGCCTTCAGCAGGTCGATCGGCAGCACGCCGCCGGCGCAGACGATGACGGCGTCGTTCGGCAGGCCCACGCTCTTCCCGCCCGCGCGCAGCATCACATCGCGCACGCCGATACGCTCGACCTCCGAACCCAGCAGCACCTGCAGCCGCCGAGCGGCCCCGGCAGCGTCGATGCGCTCGCGGTTCTTCGGCTTGACGCGGCCGAACGCTTCGCCCCGGTACGACAGCGTGACTTTCGTGCCGGGCTGCCCGGCCACCGCCAGCGCGGCCTCGAGCGCACTGTCCCCGCCGCCCACCACGAGTACGCGCTGGTTGCGATACTGCTCGGCGTCGACCAACCGGTAGACCACCTTGGGCTGCTCTTCGCCCGGAACGCCAAGCTTGCGCGGCGAACCGCGCCGCCCCACCGCGAGCAGCACCGCGCGCGTCGCATAGGTGCCGCGCGAGCTCTTCACCACGAAGCCGCTGCCCGAGCGCTCGATCGCCTCCATGCGCTCGTTGAAGCGAATCTTCACCCCGGTTTTCTGCACCACGCCCTGCCAGAATTCCAGCAGCGCCTCTTTGGACACTTCATTGAAATTCATCTTGCCGATGAGCGGCAGCCGCACCGGCGCGGTCATCGCGATCTTGTTCCTCGGGTAGTGGTACACCGCGCCGCCGAGCGAGGCTTCCTGTTCGAGCAACACATATTTCAGCTTGTGCTGGATCGCGCCCAATCCCGCCGCGATGCCTGAGGGACCCGCGCCGACGATGACGGCGTCGAGGGCCTGCCCGCCGCGCGCCAGCCCCTTGATCGACACGATCGCCTGCCGGCCCTGCTCCACGGCCTTGCGGATCAAGCCCATGCCGCCGAGTTCGCCTGCAATGAAGATGCCCGGCACGTTGGTCTCGAAGTTCGGCTTCACACTTGGGATGTCGATGCCGCGGCGCTCGGTGCCGAACACGAGCTTGATCGCCTCCATCGGGCAGGCCGCGGCGCAGGCGCCATGCCCGATGCAGGCCGCGGGATTCACCAGCTGTGCCTTGCCCCCGATCACGCCAATCGCCTGCTCGGGGCAGGCCGTGACGCAGGCGCTGGAGCCGATGCAGCGGTTGGGATCAACAAGCGGGTGCAGCGACACGGGCTCGGTCAGGCCGGCTTCGACCGACTCGTCCATCTGCTGCGCGGACTGCGCACGGGCGCGTGTGCGCCGCAAGAAGTAGACCCCGAAAACGAGCAGCAGCGGCAACACGTACAGAAGGAGCGCGGAAGATTCCATCAACGCACCCGGCGTGGGGCAGCGCAGGAAGTGCCAACTAATTCCTGCGCTCGCCGAAATGTCGGAACACGAGTCATTTGCGTCTAGGCGTCGCTAGCTGACGACAGATTGCCCGAGCTCACACCGCAGAGCCACACAAAACCCGCGCATCCGCTGCGCCATGCCAACTTGTTCAATTCGCACCTGCACAATGTTTGACATGATGAACACCCCAATTTCACGCTAGCAGAAATGTACCGAAGAGCCAATTCAATGCGTCGTCGGGGCTCACAGTGACCGAAATCGCCGTAAACCGCCGATCGGCCGCGCGCGGCGCGCCGCGTGTCGAGCGCCGCGGCACGGTCAGCGACGTCCGGCGCGACCGGTTTTTCCTGCCCGCGACCGGGATGCTCGTCGGCTCGGCCTGGCTGATCAGCCGCTATGCTGACTACGCACCAGGGTCTACCGCGGGCTACAACCTGGGCCTCGCGGGCGGAATCGCGCTGCTGCTCGTATTCCTTTACCCGCTGCGCAAGCGTGTGCGATTCCTGCAGTCCTGGGGCGCGACGAAGGGCTGGTTCGCGATACACATGGCCTGCGGCATCGGCGGACCGTTTCTGATCCTCGTCCATTCGCGCTTTCACATCGGCTCGATCAACGCCGGGGTCGCGCTCGCCAGCATGCTCCTCGTGGCGGCGAGCGGCATCGTCGGCCGCTTCATCTATGTGCGCATCCACCATGGGCTGTACGGTACCCGCATCTCGCTCGCGCAGGTTCAGTCGGCGGTCGGCCTCACCTCGGGCGAAGTGCGCTCGCGGCTGCATTTCGTGCCGCGCGTGGAGGAATGGCTGCGCCAATACGAGGCCGCGGCGGTCGAGCGGCCCGCCAACGTGGTGCACGGCATCTGGCGATTCGTCACGCTCGGCATACGTGCGCGGTGGACTCTGCGCCGCTGCACGCGCGAATTCGCGAGCACCTACCGCCGGCTGGCGCGCGCCAACGGCCGGGACGCTGCCCGGCAGCAACACGACCTGGCGGCGGGCAGAGGGTTGATCGAGTCCTATCTTGCCAGCGCGCAGCGCGTGGCCCAGTTCAGCCGCTTCGAGCGCCTGTTCTCGCTGTGGCACATACTGCACGTGCCGTTCGTATGGATGATGCTCTTCAGCGCGATCGCCCATGTGGTCGCCGTCCACGCCTATTGACCGCGCGGCGCCTGCTCGCCGCCTGGCTGCTGATGGTCGCCAGCGGCGGCGCCTTGGCGCAGGCGCTGGAAAGCGTGCTGTCGCCCGGCCCGCTGATCCAGCATCACGCCGAGCACGACGATGCGTGCCGCAAGTGCCACATCGCCTTCAAGCGCGACGCGCAGGACGGCCTGTGCCTTGCCTGCCACAAGGAGATCGGCGCGGATGTTCGCCAGCGCGCGGGTTTTCACGGACGGCTCGAGTCGCAGCCCTGCCGCAGCTGCCACACGGACCACAGGGGCCGCGACGCGAAAATCGCTCCTCTGGACGAGCGCACGTTCGAGCACAGCAAGACCGACTTCGGGCTGCGCGGCGCGCATGCGGTGCCCAAGCTGGAGTGTCGCAGCTGTCATTTGCCCGGCAAGAAATTCCGCGAAGCGCCCGGGCGCTGCATCGACTGCCACGCCAAGCAAGACGTGCACAAGGGGCGCCTGGGCATTGCCTGCGCCGACTGCCACACCGAAAGCAACTGGAAGGTGCCGCTCTTCGACCACGCGAAGACGCGCTTTGCCCTTCGCGGCAAGCACGTGCCGGTGAAATGCGCGAGCTGCCACAAGAACGACCGCTACAAGGCGACGCCAGTCACGTGCATCGGCTGCCATCGCGCGCACGACAAGCACCAGGCACGCTACGGGGAAAAGTGCGAATCCTGCCACAGCGATCGCGACTGGAAGGCGATCGGCTTCGATCACGACAAGGACACACGCCATGCGCTGCGCGGGCGGCATCGCACCGCGAAGTGCGACAGCTGCCACACCGGGCAGCTGTACCGCGACAAGCTGCAGACGGGGTGCAACGCCTGCCACCGCAAGGACGACAAGCACAAGGGCTCGCTCGGTACGGCCTGCGGCGACTGCCACAGCGAGCGCGACTGGAAGGTCGGAAAGTTCGATCACCAGAAGACGCGCTTCGCGCTGCGCGGCAAGCACGAGGCCATCAAGTGCGACGGCTGCCACAAATCGGCCGTGTTCAAGGACGCGCCGAGCACCTGCATCGGCTGCCACAAGAAGGACGACAAGCACAAGGGTGCGCTCGGCGTGCAGTGCGGCGACTGTCATACGGAGCGCAACTGGACGGACAGCAAGTTCGATCACGCGAAAACCAGGTTCCTGCTATTGCAGAGCCACGCGCGCGTGAAGTGCGAAGCCTGCCACCGCGACCCCGACTATGTGCGCACGCCCAAGGACTGCTACGGCTGCCACCAGAAGGACGACAGGCACGAGGGCCAGGTGGGCACGAAGTGCGAGAGCTGCCATGACGCTGGATCCTGGAACAAGGCGCAGTTCGACCATGCGCGCTCACGCTTCCCGCTGCTCGGCGGGCATCTCGTGGTGCCGTGCAAGAAATGCCATGAAACCCCGCGCTACAAGGACGCAAGGCGCGAGTGCGTCGCCTGCCACGAGCGCGACGACGTGCACAAGCGGCGGCTGGGGCCGGCCTGTGAGACCTGCCACAACGCGCGCTCATGGAAGAGCTGGGACTTCAATCACGACCGCCAGACTTCTTTCCCGCTGGACGGCGCGCACCGCAAGATCGACTGCTACGCCTGCCACCGCGCGCCGGTGCACAAACGCGCGACGCTGCCGACGAGCTGCATCAGCTGTCACACCGCTGAGGATGTGCACGACGGCAGCTACGGCAAGCAGTGCGAGAAGTGCCACGTGACTTCATCGTTCAAGCAGATCCGCCAGAAGCTCGGCGTGCGCGGGATTGCCGGATCGCTGGCCGCCCGCTGGGGGCATTGACATGTCCATGAACCTGTTCCGTGCAACGACGCTGGTGCTGGCCTGCCTGGCACTGCCTGCGGCAAGCCCCGTGCACGCGCAGGGCTCGAGCACCTTCGAGCACCTCAGCACCGGTTTCCCGCTGACGGGAGCGCACCAGACCGCGCGTTGTGAAACGTGCCACGTAAGAGGTGTGTTCAAAGGCACACCGAGGCAATGCGCCTCGTGCCACACGACGGGCCGCGGCATCGCCGCCACGGTCATGCCGGCGACCCACATTCCGGTGACGCAGACCTGCGACGCCTGCCACAACACTGCGACTTTCGCGGGGGCGCGCTTCAGCCACGTCGGCGTGCGGCCCGGAACCTGCATGAGCTGCCACAACGGCATGCAGGCGCCCGGCAAGCCTTCGGGCCATGTCGTCACCAGCGCTTCATGCGACAGCTGTCATCGCACGACGTCCTACACGCCCGCGTTCTTCAATCACGCCAACGTCGCTGCCGGCAGCTGCCTCTCGTGCCACGCCAGCACGCGCAAGCCGACCAACCATGTGGTCACCAGTGCGTCCTGCGACAGCTGCCATCGCACCACGGCCTGGCTCCCTGCAACGTTCAGTCACGCTGGCGTTGCCGCAGGCAGTTGTCTTACTTGCCACGCCAGTACCAGGAAGCCCACGAACCACGTGGTCACCAGCGCGTCCTGCGACACCTGCCATCGCACTACCGCCTGGCTGCCGGCGACCTTCAGCCACACGGGCGTCGCCGCCGGCGGCTGCCTGAGCTGCCACGCCAGCACCGTCAAACCCTCGACGCACGTGCAGACGAGCGCCTCCTGCGACACCTGCCACCGCACCACAGGCTGGCTCCCGGCAACCATGAACCACGCCGGCATCGCCACGGGCACCTGCCTCACGTGCCATGCCAAGACGCCCAAGCCCACCAATCACGTGGTGACCAGTGCGTCCTGCGACACCTGCCATCGCACGACAGCCTGGCTCCCGGCGACGTTCAGTCACGTCGGCGTTGCCGTCGGCAGTTGCCTGACTTGCCATGCCGGCACGCCCAAGCCCTCGACCCACGTGGTGACCAGCGCCTCCTGCGACACCTGCCACCGCACCACCGCCTGGCTCCCGGCGACCTTCAGCCACACCGGCGTCTCCGCCGGCAGCTGCCTGTCTTGCCACGCCGCCACGGTCAAGCCGACGACTCACATGCAGACCAGCCGGTCCTGCGACGCGTGCCACACGACCACCGCCTGGACACCGACGCGGACCTACACGCACCTGTCGCCGTTCTACAAGGTGCACAACTCTGGCGTCACCTGCGCGAGTTGCCACAAGTCGAACACCGAGGCGGCCACCTGGACGTTCGCCGCCTACAAGCCGGACTGCGCGGGTTGTCACGCCTCGCGCTTCAAGGCAGGTTCGCACAAGAAAGTCGACTCCCCGCAGATCCTTTACACGGTGGCCGAGCTGAAGAATTGCGCGGGCAGCTGCCACACCTACACCAACAGCACGTTCACTACGATCGCGAAATCCAGATCGGGCCATCACCGGTCCACCGATGGGGGCTTCTGATCCCATGCTGAACAAGTCCAAAGAACCGATCGGATGCGCTGGCGAGCACTAGCTGGAAAAACCGCCTTCCTCCTTTGTCTGCTTCCCGCCGCACTGCTCCCGGCCGCGGCGCGCGCGGAGGTGCTCGACGAGCTCGCCGTCTTTCCGGAGCGCGCTGATGCGGTGATCCGCCTCACGTTCAGCGGACCCGTGCAGTACCTGCGGCACGACGTTTTCGGCGATTCGCTCGTCGAACTGTATTTCCGGCCGCTGACTGCTGAACCCACGCCTTCGACAGAATCGCGCCGCGTCGCGCCTGGGGCGTCTTTTCCGGGGGTGGAGGTAATTTACCCCCAGCAGCCGCGCTCGCAGACGCGCAAGCTGACACTGCGCCTCAGCGGCCCGCTCAAGTTCCGGGTGCGCCCGGCTGGGGACCGCGCCATCGAATTCGTGGTCGCAGGCGCCGCCGCGCGCCTTGCCCCCGCGGAGCCGCCGGCCACGATGCTCGCGCGTCCCGTGCAGCCCGTACCGCTGCCGCCGGCGCCCGTGGCGCGCCCCGCTGCGCCGCCTGCACCCGAGGTCGCGCGCCCCGCGCCGCCAGCCGCTCCGGCAGCGCCCGCGCCGACCGAGCTGGCGCGCTTCCGCTACCTCATCCGCCTGGCGACGTTCCGCTCGCTCGAAGAGATGCGGCGCGCGAGCCCGGTGCCAGGCGAATTCTCGAACTATGAAGTGCAGATCGCGGAAGCGCAGCGCAACGGCAGGAAGGAATTCGACCTGGTGCTCGGCTACTTCCCAAGCGCCGAGGCCGCCCGGAACGCGCGCCAGCGCCTGCTGCGCCGATTTCCGCTCGCCGAAGTCGTGGATCTCGGCACGACGCTACCGGAGCCGGCGCTCGCCGCGGTGCCGTCGCCCAAGCCCAGGCCCGCGCCCGCGCCGGAATTTGCGGCGGCACCCAAGCCAACGCCGGTACCGGCGCCGGCGGCGCTGCCCCGGCCCCCGCTGCCTGGGGCTCCGATCGCATCCGCGGAGATCGAAGCGCGCGCCGCCGAGCTGATCGCCGGCGCACGTACGGCGCTCGAAGCAGGCGATGGTGCCGCCGGGATCGACGGCTTGAACAAGCTGCTCATGCTGCCGCCGAACAGCCTGTCGCGCGACGGCCAGGAGCTCATGGGTTTTGCGCGCGAGCGCGCGGGAGAAATCGCGAAGGCACGCGCCGAGTACGAGCTGTACCTGAAGCTCTACCCGGAGGGCGAGGGCGCCGCGCGCGTGCGTACGCGTCTCGCGGCGCTGGCGCTCGCACCGGTTGCCACGGCGGGCACGCGCCCCGCGCGCGCCCCCGAGCGCACGGTGACGGGCGCGCTGTCGCAGTATTACTACGGCGGGCGCACCAAGATCGAGTCGGCATTCGAAACGCCGACCACCGTGGACCGTGCGTCATTCTCCGCAGTCGACCAGTCTACGCTCGTCACGAACGCCGATCTCTCGGTGCGCAACCGCAGCGTGGAGGCCGATACACGCTTCGTGTTCCGCGACACCAACAGCAAGGCCTTCCTCGAGAACCAGAAGAGCTACAACCGCCTCACGGCCGCGTACTACGATTACCGCGGGCTGCAGAACTCATTCTCGGCGCGCGTCGGCCGGCAGACCGGTCTCTCAGGCGGGCTGCCCGGGCGCTTCGACGGCGCCGTCGCCGGCTACGGCATCGCGCCGAAATGGCGCGTGAACGCGGCGGCGGGCGTGCCGGTCGAGTATCCGCAGCTCGACGCCGAGCGGCGCTTCTGGGGCAGCAACTTCGAGTTCCAGAATCTGGCCGATGCCTGGAGCGGAAACTTCTATTTCGTCGACCAGAGGAGCGACGGGCTCCTCGACCGCCGCGCGGCGGGCGCCGAAGTGCGTTACTTCAGCGCCGGCACGTCGCTGTTTTCCCTCGTCGACTACGACACCAGCTACAAAGTCTGGAACGTCACCATGGTGCAGGCGACGTTTCAGACCGAGGGGCGCACGACCCTGAATCTGCTGTTCGACCGCCGCCGGGCGCCCACCCTCAGCACCACCAACGCGATCTTCGGCCAGGGCACGACCTCGCTCGCGACGCTGCTGCAAACGCTCACCGAAGACCAGCTCCGGCAGCAGGCGCGCGACATCACCTCGACGGCGACACAGGCGCTCATCGGCTTCACCACGCCGGTGGGCAAGAAATGGCAGCTCGGCGCCGATGCGCGGCTGACCAGCGTCGGCGCGCTGCCCTCGGTGGAGGTGAACGGCATCGTCCTGCCCGCCCAGGCCGCGACCGGCAACATTTACAACTATGGTTTTCAGGCGATCGGCACCAACCTGTACTCGGGCCGCGACACGAGCGTGCTCAACGTCACCTACCTGGACGGCCCGACGCAGAACGGCTACCAGCTCTCGTACAACAACCTCACGGCCCTGGGCGGCTGGACGCTCGAGCCGTCGCTGCGCTACTACACGCAGAAGGACACCCTGGGGATCGAGCTCGAGCGCTGGACGCCCTCGCTGCGCGTCACCTACCAGGTGGCCACGAACGTCGCCCTGGAATCCGAATTCACCTGGGAGAGGACCGTCACCGTCGGTCCGGCGTCGCGGGACGATGCCAAGCGCGGGTTCTACTACCTCGGCTACCGCTGGAACTTCTGAAGACGGGCCGCCGCGCCTCTCAGTTCAATGCAATCAGGCCGCCGACGCACGCGGCCAGCACTGCCGCCGCGAACAGCCGCCGCAGCGCACGGTCCTGCACCAGCCTCCTGAGGATCCCCACGCTCCTTGGCGGCACGGCGAAGCGCTCGCGCTTGGCGCGCGCCTCGACGCGCTCGAGCGCCGCTTCGCTGTGGAACACGCGCGACAGCGGCAGGCGCGTCTCACGCTCGATGGCGTTCGCCGCGGGCGCCAAGGGTAGCTTTTCGCCACCGGCCACCATCCTCAGCGTTTGCGTCTTCTCGCGCTCGTCGCCCTCGCGCGAGGGGGCGCGGCCGCGCATTTCCGCCAGCACGTCGCGCAGGTCCGCGGCCATCTCGTAGGCGTCCTGGTAGCGCACCGAGGGGTCCTTCTTCAGCGCGCGCGCCACGATGAAGTCGAGCATCTGCGGCAGCCCCGGGTGCGCGCGCGAGGGCGGCGCCGGCTCGGTGTTGGCCACGTTGTGCGCGATCTGGTTCACGTCCTGGCCGGCGAACAGCGTGGTCTGCGTGAGCATCTCGTAGAGCACGGTGCCCAGGCTGAAGATGTCCGAGCGCTGGTCCACCGGCTGGCCGCCGATCTGCTCTGGGGACATGTAGCGCGGGGTGCCAAGCACCATGCCGGTGCTGGTCTTGTGCTCGGCGAAACGCATGCGCGCGATGCCGAAGTCCATGATCTTCACCGCGCCGCGCTCGAGCAGCATGATATTGCCGGGCTTCACATCGCGATGCACCACGCCGAACTCGTGCGCAAAGCCCAGGCCGTCGGCTGCCTGCAGCGCGATCTCCACGGCTTCCATGGGCGGGATCTCGCCCTGGCGGATGCGCGCACGCAGGTCCTGGCCCTCGAGGAGCTCCATCGCCATGTAGGCGACGTCCTCTTCCTCGCCGTAGTCGAAGATGGTGACGATGTTGGGGTGGGTGAGCTTGCCCGCGGCCTTCGCTTCCAGCATGAAGCGCTTCTCGTAGGCCTTGCGGTCTTCGTCGGCGTCGCCGAGGGAGATGGTCTTCAGCGCCACGATGCGGTCGAGCGAGGGATCCTCGGCGCGGTAGACGACGCCCATGGCGCCGCGTCCCAGTTCGTCCAGGATCCTGTAGCGGCCAATACGATTGTCTTTCTTCTTCGCCATCTACCTGCCCTTGCGCTTGGCTGCGGGGACCGCCGGCGGCGCCGGCAGCGGCGCTTCCCCGCTCAGCCTGCGCACTGCATCCCTTGCCTGCGCGGTCACGCGCGCGGAGTAGCGATCCAGGCCCTCGATCGAGACGCGCTGGGCGACGCCCGCGCCAGCGAGGGCAACGACCGCCGCGACGGTCGCGGCAAGGTAGCGCCTCGAACGGCGCAGCAGGCCACGCGGATCGATGCGGTAGAGCTCGTGCGCGCGCAGGCTCGCGTCGGCGTGCGTGCCAGCGCCCGTAAGCGCGGCTTGCGCGCCTGGCGCGGCGTCCTCCAGCGCCTGGTGGAAGTCCCTCGTCACCAGCAGCTTTTGCGGGCCCGCCAGCTCGGCGATCGCCGCCGCCACCGCGATGCCGTCGCCGAGCAGCCCCTCGTTCTTGCCCTTTCCAGACAGCTTGACGGCGCCGTGGTTGATGCCGATCGACAGGGGCAGGCCTACCGCGCCCGCGGCGAGGGTGCGCTCGGCGAGGGCGAGCGCGGTGCGCGGATCGTCCAGCACCACGAGTACGATGCCGTCGGCGGCGTCGAGCACGATGCGCGCGTTCTCCTTCAGGTCCGGGAGCACGACCGCCACTGCCGCCTCGAGCTGGGCCTTGAGACGCGTCTGCTCGACCACGGGCCTGCGGCCGAAGTCGTGGATCTTGAGGAACACGATGCTCGAAAAAACCGAGGGCAGGATCTGGGCCGTGGCCATGCCCGTCAATTTACCGGGTTTGGGCCCGGCCCACATATTCATCGAGCCCTTGAACTCTGCGCTGTTTGCCCTCACCCTGCTCGCATGGATGTCATCGCCGCTACGTTCGAAGCCGAGGTCCTCGAGGCCTCCAGGTCCCTGCCCGTGGTCGCTGATTTCTGGGCGCCCTGGTGCGGGCCCTGCCGCGCGCTGACGCCGATCCTGGAGAAGGTCGCCGCGGATTACGTCGGCAAAGTGAAGCTGGTGAAGATCAATTCGGACGAAAACCAGGAGTTGTCGCAGGCGTTCGCCATCCGCTCGATCCCCAACGTGATCGCCTTCAAGAACGGCCGACCCGCGGCGCAGTTCATGGGCGCGGTGCCGGAGTCCCAGGTGCGCGCGTTCTTCGACAAGCTCCTGCCCAGTCCCTCCGAGCTGGCGCTCGCGCAAGCCGGGGCATGGTTCAAGGCAGGCAAGCTCGACGAGGCTGAAGGCGAACTGAAGAAGGTGAAGCCCGATCCCGACTGGGACGTGCAGGTCGAGGCCCTCACGCAGGGCATCGCCTATGCGAGAGCGGGCAGGGAAGGTCCGGACGAGAAGGCGCTGACGGACAAGCTCGCCCGGGATTCCGGCGACCATGCCACCCGCGCTGCGCTTGCTGCGCTGCACGCCGCAAACCAGCGCTATCGCGAAGCAATGGACGCGCTGATCGAGATCGTGCGCAGGGATCCGCACTGGAATGACGGCGAAGCGAAGCGCCAGCTGCTGGCCCTGTTCAACCTCGCCGCCGGGCAGCCCGAACTGGTATCGGAGTACCGCAGGAAGCTCGCGCAATCGCTCTACTGAGGCTTGCGCCGCGGGTCCCTGCTGGGGGATAATCCCGCCCTGCTGAGGAGCGTTGCGTCCCCGACGGCCACCGAGGGGGTCAGGCTCAGCTAAATTCAACGGCGCTCGCACTGGAGACGGTGCGGGCGCTTTTTGCTTTCTGGAGACCGGAACAATGAATGCTGCCGTATTGAATGCCAAGTCCGCCGACTTTCGCGTCGCCGACCTCAAGCTCGCCGACTGGGGCAGGAAGGAAATCGCCGTCGCCGAATCCGAGATGCCGGCGCTGATGGCGATCCGCGAGGAATACGCCGCGACGCAGCCCCTCAAGGGGGCGCGCATCACCGGCTCGCTGCACATGACGATCCAGACCGCGGTGCTGATCGAGACGCTGGAGGCGCTCGGCGCCGACGTGCGCTGGGCCTCGTGCAACATCTTCTCCACCCAGGACCACGCCGCGGCGGCGATTGCCGCGGGCGGCACGCCGGTGTTCGCGGTCAAGGGCGAGACGCTGGACGAATACTGGGACTACACGCATCGTATTTTCGAGTTTGGCGCCGGGGCCGAGACGCACGGTCCGAACATGATCCTCGACGATGGCGGCGACGCGACGCTGCTCGTGCACCTGGGACAGACGGCCGAGAAAGATCCCGCGGTTCTCGCCAAGCCCGGCAGCGAAGAGGAGACCTCGCTGTTCAACGCCATCAAGAACAAACTCGCCGCGAGCCCGGGCTGGTACACGAAAGTCGGCAAGGAGATCAAGGGCGTCACCGAAGAGACGACCACGGGCGTGCACCGGCTGTACGAGATGGCGAAGGAAAAACGCCTCCTGTTCCCGGCGATCAACGTCAACGACTCGGTGACCAAGTCCAAGTTCGACAACCTGTACGGCTGCCGCGAGTCGCTGGTGGACGGCATCAAGCGCGCCACCGACGTGATGGTGGCGGGCAAGGTCGCGCTGGTGGCCGGTTACGGCGACGTCGGCAAGGGTTCGGCGCAGGCGCTGCGCGCGCTCTCCGCGCAGGTCTGGGTCACCGAAGTCGATCCGATCTGCGCGCTGCAGGCGGCGATGGAAGGCTACCGCGTGGTGACCATGGATTACGCAGCGGACAAGGCCGATATTTTCGTCACGGCCACCGGCAACTACCACGTGATCACGCACGACCACATGAAGAAGATGAAGAACCAGGCCATCGTCTGCAACATCGGCCACTTCGACAACGAGATCGAAGTCGCCGCGCTCGCGAAGTACCAGTGGGACGAAATCAAGCCGCAGGTCGACCACGTCATCTTCCCGGACGGCAAGCGCATCATCCTGCTCGCCAAGGGCCGCCTGGTGAACCTCGGCTGCGGCACCGGCCACCCGAGCTACGTCATGAGTTCGTCCTTCGCCAATCAGACCATCGCGCAGATCGAGCTCTACACCAACACCAGGAAGTACCCGGTGGGCGTGTACACGCTGCCCAAGCACCTCGATGAGAAAGTAGCGCGGCTGCAACTGGGGAAACTCAATGCCACGCTGTCCGAGCTTACCGAGCAGCAGGCGGCCTATATCGGCGTGCCGAAATCCGGCCCCTACAAATCGGACCATTACAGGTACTGATCCCATGCTCAGGCTCCTGATCGTCTGGCTGATCAACGCGGTGGCGCTGCTGACGGTCGCGTACCTGATGCCGTCGATCGTGGTGGCGGATTTCACCACCGCGCTCGTGGCGGCGGTGGTGCTCGGCCTGGTGAATGCCGTGATCCGTCCGATCCTGATTCTGCTCACACTGCCGGCGACGCTGCTCACGCTGGGGCTGTTCATCTTCGTGATCAATGGACTGCTGTTCTGGTTCGTCGGCTCGTACCTGAGGGGATTCGAAGTCGGCGGCTTCTGGGCCGGCATGGGCGGGTCGATCGTGTTCAGCATCGTGTCCTGGGCACTTTCGGCGCTGCTGCTGCCCGAGCGCCGCGTCAAGGTCAGCGTGGAAAGGATCGAATAGGCCATGCGTATCGCTGTGATGGGCGCAGGCGGCGTCGGCGGCTACTTCGGCGGGCGACTCGCGCAGGCCGGGCACGAGGTGTCCTTCGTCGCCCGCGGCAAGCATCTGCAAGCGATCAAGGCGCGGGGCCTCACGCTGAAGAGCGCCCTGGGCGACGCGACGATCAAGGTAAAGGCCGCGCAAGAACCGGCCGAGCTCGGCGACGCCGACATCGTCCTGTTTGCGGTGAAGCTGTGGGACACGGAGTCCGCCGCCGAGCACATCCGGCCGCTGGTCGAAAACGGCGGCACGGTGATCCCGTTCCAGAACGGTGTCGAATCGATCGAGCGCATCGGCAAGGTGCTCGGTCCCGAGCGCGTGATGGGCGGCGCCGCCTACATCGCCGGGCGCATCGGCGCGCCCGGCGTCATCGTGCACACCGGTACCATGGCGCGGCTGCGCTTCGGGCCCGTGCTCCCGGCGCAGAAGAAGTCGGCGCAGGCCTTCCTCGCCGCCTGCCAGGAGGCGAAGGTCGAAGCCGAACTCACCGACGACATCGTGCGCGTGCTGTGGGAGAAGTTCGTGCTGCTGGTGTCGGTCTCCGCCACCACCACCGTGACGCGCAGCAACCTCGGCGTGGTGCGCGCCGATGCGGACCTGCGCTGGCTGCTCGAAGCCTGCATGCGCGAGACCTGGGCGCTCGGCACAAAGCGCGGCGTGAAGCTCGCCGACGACTTTGTTGCGCAGACCCTGAAGTTCGTCGAAGGCCTGCCGGCCGAAATGCGTGCCTCGATGGCCGCCGATCTGGAAGCCGGCGGGAGGCTCGAAGCGCCCTGGCTCTCCGGGGCGGTGGCGCGAATGTCGGCGCAAGCGGGCCTGGAGGCGCCGGCCAACCGCGCCGTCTACGCCGCGCTCAAGCCCTACCTGAATGGCCACTAACAGCTTCGAGTTCTTCCCGCCGAGGACGCCGGAGGGCCGGGAGAAGCTGCGCGCCACCTGGGGCGAACTGGCCAAGCTCAAGCCGCGTTTTTTCTCCTGCACCTACGGCGCCGGGGGCTCGACGCGCGAGGGCACCCTCGACACCGTGCTCGAGATCCGCAAGGCCGGGCACGAGGCCGCACCGCACATCTCCTGCGTCGCGTCCACGAAAAAGGACATCGCCGAGCAGCTCGAGCGCTACCGAGCGCACGGCATCCGCCACCTGGTCGCGCTGCGCGGCGACCTGCCTTCGGGCATCGCCGCCTCGGGCGAATTCCGCTACGCAAGCGAGTTGGTGGCCTTCATCCGCGCATCGAGCGGCGACTGGTTCCGCATCGAAGTCGCCTGCTACCCCGAGGTCCATCCGCAGACGCGCAATGCCGCCGACGAGGTGACCAATTTCAAGAAGAAGGTGGACGCGGGCGCGAACGCCGCCATCACGCAGTATTTCTACAACACCGACTCCTACTTTCGCTTCGTCGACGAGTGCCGCGCGGCGGGCATCACCCTGCCGATCGTTCCCGGCGTCATGCCGATCGGCAATTTCTCGCAGCTGGCAAGGTTCTCGGATGCCTGCGGCGCGGAAATCCCGCGCTGGATGCGCCTCAAGCTCGAGGGCTACCGCGACGATGCGACCTCGATCCGCGCCTTCGGCCTGGACGTGGTGACATCAATGTGCGCAAAGCTGCTCGCCGCCGGCGTGCCGGGACTGCACTTCTACACGCTCAACCAGGCGGCGCTCAGCACCGAGATCTGGCGACGCCTCAAGCTGTGAGGCGCCTGCTCGCCGGGTTCGCGCTCGCCGCACTGGCCTGCGCCGGCGTCGAAATCCTCATGCTGCACGCGCTGCAGCCGCTGGAGAACCGGCTGCTCGACGCCTTCGTGCGCGCGCATGCCGCGCGCCTCGCGCCCGACCCTGCGATCGTGATCGTCGACATCGACGAGAAGAGCCTCGCCGCGATGCAAAAGGACGCCGGGCGCTTTCCCTGGCCGCGCGAGGTGTACGCGGACCTGGTGCTCGGCCTGGCCGCGCAAAAGCCGCTCGCCATCGTATTCGACCTGATGTTCTCCGAGCCCGACCGCTTCCGCCCGGAAAGCGACCGTGCGTTTGTCGAAGCGGTAGTGCCACTGTCCAACGTCTTCTTTCCGATGCTCAGGCTCGACCGCCGCGACGACCCGAACGGCGTGAGCGCGGCCGAACTCGGCCCGCTGCTCGGCCTGGTGCGCCGACCGGGCGCCGACCCGGGTACGCGCATCGCGGTGGTGCCGCCCCTCGCCCTCCCCTCCGAGCTGTGGCGCGGCGGCCCGATCAACTTCGTCGAGGATCCGGATCACGTCGGGCGCAGGTACCTGCTGCGCTCGGTGGTGGGCGGCTGGGAACTGCCGTCGCTGCCGGCGCGCGTCGCCCTCGACCTGGGCTTCGGCGTGCCCGACGCCGAGGACTTCATCCTCGCCTGGCGTGGCGGCTCGCGCGGGCTGCCGCGCGCCTCCTTCAGCGATCTGTACGAGGATTTCGGCCGCGCCAAACGCCAGCGGCCGCAGGACGAGTTCACGGGCAAGATCGTCATCATCGGCGCGGCCGCGCCGGGGCTGGGGGACCTGCGCGTCACGCCGCTTTCCAACACCCAGCCCGGCGTCGAGATCCTCGCCACCGCGATCGAGAACCTGAAAAACGGCCGTGCCATGCGCAACTCAGGCGACTGGGCGCCAGCGGCGGCCGCGTTCCTGCTCATCGCGCTGCTGACCGCGGGGTTTCTGCGCAACCTGAATGCAGGCCGCATCGCGGTCGGTCTCGGGGCCGCGAGCGTTGCGCTGCTGGCGGCAAGCTGGTTCGCGGCGGGAAGGCTGCTGCTCCTGCCGCTCCTCGCGCCGCTTGGTGCGGCGTGGCTCCTGTACTTCGCCGCGGCCATCGCCGCCTATCTCAGGGAGCGCCGCGCGCGCGAGGAGGCGATCGCGATGTTCTCGCGCTTCGTCAATCCTCACGTGGTGCGCCAGTTGATGGAGCGCGGCGGACTGGAGGGCGGAGGCCGCACGCGCGAGGTGACGCTGCTGTTTTCCGACATCCGCGGCTTCACCACCCTGTCGGAGACGCGCGCGCCGGAAGAAGTGGTGGCGGTCCTCAACCGTTATTTCACCCTGCAGGTGGAGGTGATCTTTCGCCACGGCGGATCCCTGGACAAGTTCATCGGCGACGCCATCATGGCGTTCTGGGGGGCGCCGCTGGACGACCCCGAGCACGCCAGGCACGCGGTGGCCTGCGCCCTGGACATGGCCGACGCGCTGCTCGCCTTCAGGGACGAGCTGGGCGAGGCGGGCCGGGGCTTCGATGTCGGCATCGGCGTGCACTCGGGCCCGGCGGTGGTCGGGCTGATCGGCTCGGAAAAGCGCCGCGAATACACCTCGATCGGCGACACGGTGAACCTCGCCAGCCGCATCGAGGGCCTGACCAAGGAGGCCGGGCGCCGGATCCTCGTTTCGCGCGCCACCATGGAACGCTGCGCCGGCGCCTTCGATTTCGTATCATGTGGCACCTTCCAGGCCAGGGGCCGCGCCCAAGCCGTCGAACTGTTCGAGCCGCGCCGCAAACCATGAGAACCGCGTTCCTGCTCGCCTTGCTCCCCGCGCTGTGCCTTGCGGAGCCGGCGACCGTGATCCGCGCCACCGAACTGCGCAGCGCACCGGCGACCGACGCCGCAGTGCTCGCCCCGCTCGCCGAGAACGACCGGGTGGACGCGCTCGAGCGCAAGGGCGGCTGGACACGCGTCAAGGAAACGGGCGGCCGGGAAGGCTGGGTGCGCATGCTCGCGCTGCGCTACGCCGGCGGCGGCGAGGCGAAACAGGGCGACAGCGGCATCGTGCAATTGATCAACGTCGCGCGCTCCGGCACCAGCGGCACGCAGGTCACCACCGGGGTGCGGGGCCTGGATGCCGAGGAGCTGGCCAAGGCGAGGCCCAATGCCGCGGAGCTGAAGAAGATGCAAGGCTACGCCGCGAGCAGGGACGGCGCCGCGGGCTTCGCCGCCAGCGGCAAGCTGCAGGCGCGGCGCGTCGACTATCCGCGAGTGGGCGGATGAAGCGGCTCGTCCTCGTCGCCTGCCTCGCGCTCGCCCCGGGATCGGCGGGCGCGCAGTTCAGCATCAACCTCAATCGCCTGGTCGACACCGTGAAGAACGTCGGCAAGGCCACCTCGGAGATCGACGAGAAAGCGGAGATCGAACTCGGCAGCGACATGGCGGCGCGACTGCTGGGCGCGGCGCCGCTGACGGCGAACGACGGCGTGCAGCGTTACGTGAACAACGTCGGGCGCTGGCTCGCCTCGCAGACCGAGCGCCCCGACCTGCCGTGGCGTTTCGGCGTGCTCGAGGCGCCGCAACTCAATGCGTTCGCCACGCCGGGCGGCCATATTTTCATCACGCGCGGCCTGCTCGCGCGCATGAAGAACGAGGCGGAACTTGCGGGCGTGCTGGCGCACGAGATCGCTCACGTGCTCAAGAAGCACCACCTGCAGGCGATGCAGAAAGGCGCCCGGCTGGAACTGGCGAGCGCCGCCGTCTCGACGCTGGCGCGCCAGGATCGCAATGCGGCGAACCGGGACAAACTGCTTGCCGCCAGTGCGGAACTGTTTACGCGCGGCCTGGACAAGTCCGACGAGCTGGAGGCTGACCGCCTGGGCGTGGTGATCGCAGCGCGCGCCGGCTACGACGCCTACGGCCTGCCCACGGTGCTGCAGACACTGCAGGCGATGAATCCCGAGGACTCGGGCCTTGCCCTCATGTTCAAGACGCATCCGGCACCCGGCGAGCGGCTGGACGCGCTGGAGAAGATGCAGCCCACGCTCGATGCTTACGCTGGCCAGGCGCAGCTGGCCGATCGCTTCGCAGGTGCCGCAAGGCCCTAAAGGAGGTTTCACATGAACCGGAAATCCTCGACTCTCGCCGCGGCGGCGCTCGCCGTGTTACTGCTGAGCGGGCATGCGGCCGCACAGAATTCCGGCTGGTACCTCGGCGGCGGGCCCGGCGCCACAAAAGCCAAGTTCGAGCGTGGCGATTTCGTCGGGCTGGTGCCCAGCGCAGCGTATACCGCCGAAGACAGCGATGTCGCGCCACGGGTGTTCGGCGGCTTGCGCATCGCGCCGAACTGGGCGGTGGAGTTCGGCCTCACCGCCCTCGGGCGCTTCAAGCAC
>JAABQT010000050.1 GCA_011391295.1 Betaproteobacteria bacterium | reverse complement strand
CATCACGCCGCGCGCCGATTCGTTCGCCACGATCTCGAAATGATAGGTGTCGCCGCGAATCACGCAGCCGACGGCGGCGAGGCAGTCGAACTTGCCGGATTGCACCATCCACTGCAGCGCGAGCGGTATTTCGAGCGCCCCGGGCACCTGCTCCACGGCAACGTCCTTCACGCCGAGCTTGGCCGCCTCGGCCTTGGCGCGCTGCAGGAGCTTGGAGCACAGTTCTTCGTTGAACCGGCTCGCCACGATGCCGAGGCGCATGGCCTAGCGCCCCGGCGACTCGATGTAGCCGGTGACCTCGAGGCCGAAGCCCGCCATGCTCGGCATCTTGCGCGGCGCGGCCATCAGCCGCATGCGGCCGACGCCCAGGTCGCGCAGGATCTGCGCGCCGATGCCGTAGGTGCGCAGGTCCATGCTGCGCGCCTGGCGCTCGCGCCGCTCCTGCCGCGTCTCGGCGAGGCGCGCGTCCAGTGCCGCCGAGGTCTCGCTGCAATTGAGCAGCACCATCACCCCGGTGCCGGCGCGCACGATCTCGCCCAGCGCCTCGCCCACGCCCCAGGAGTGCGTGCCCGGGCCGCTGTCGAGCAGATCCACCACCGACAGCGGTTCGTGCACGCGCACCAGCGTTTCGGACTCGGCGCGCGGCTGGCCGGCGACCAGCGCGAGGTGCGTGGAGCGCGTCGGCAGGTCGTGATACGCAAGCAGGCGCAAACGCCCCCACGCGGTCTCGATGTCGCGCTCGAAATTGCGCCGCACCAGCGATTCGTTGCGGCTGCGGTATTCGATCAGGTCGGCGATGGTGCCGATCTTCAATCCGTGCTGCGCGCTGAATTCCAGCAGGTCGGGCAGCCGCGCCATGGTGCCGTCGTCCTTCATGATTTCGCACAGCACCGCCGCGGGGGCGAGCCCCGCGAGGCGCGCGAGATCGCAGCACGCCTCGGTATGCCCGGCACGCACCAGCACCCCGCCCGTTTGCGCGATCAGGGGGAACACGTGGCCGGGCTGCACGATGTCTTCGGCGCGCGCGTTCTGCGCCGAAGCCACCTTGATAGTGAGGGCGCGGTCAGCGGCGGAAATTCCGGTGGCGATGCCTTCGGCGGCCTCGATCGAGACGGTGAAATTGGTGCCGTGGCGCGAGCGGTTCTGCTCCACCATCGGCCGCAGGCCCAGCCTGAGTGCGTGCGGTTCGGTGATCGGCATGCAGATCAGGCCGCGGCCGTGGCGGGCGAGGAAGTTGATCTTCTCGGCGGTGACGAATTCGGCCGCGAACACGAGGTCGCCCTCGTTCTCGCGGTCCTCGTCGTCCACCAGAACGACCATCTTGCCCGCGCGCAGGTCGGCGACGATGTCGGCGACCGGGCTGATGGCGGTGGTTTCACGGCGCATGGGCGAATTATGCGCCAAGAAAAAAAGGGGGTCAGAACAACATTTCCCCGCCGGCTGGCGATATCACGACCGGCACATCGGAAATGTTGTTCTGACCCCCTTTTTTATGACCCCCTTTTTTACTCTTCGCCGTTTTCGGCGCTTGGCCCGCCGACCTTCTCGCGGATGCGCGCGGACTTGCCAGAGCGCTGGCGCAGGTAATACAGCTTGGCGCGGCGCACTTCGCCCTTCCTCTTCACTTCGACCGAGGCGATGAGCGGCGAATAGGTCTGGAAGGTACGTTCCACGCCTTCGCCGGAGCTGATCTTGCGCACGGTGAAGGAGGAGCCGATGCCGCGGTTGCGCTTGGCGATCACCACGCCCTCGAAGGCCTGGGCGCGCTTGCGCTCGCCCTCGACCACGGTGACGTTGACGATCACGGTGTCGCCGGGGGCGAAATCGGGCACGTTCTTCGCCAGCCGCTTGATTTCTTCCTGCTCGAGTTTCTCGATCAAGTTCATTTTTGCGCTCCGCTCTCCATGTCCTGCTTGAATGCTTCAAGCAGTTTCGATTCTTCGTCGCTCATGCGCCTCGCGGCAAGCAGTTCCGGGCGCCTCAGCCAGGTCCTGCCCAGCGCCTGCTGCAACCGCCAGCGCCGGATCTGCTCGTGGTGCCCCGACAGCAGCACCTCCGGCACTTTGAGCCCGCCCGACTCTACACCCCAGGTCTCGGGCCGCGTGTACTGCGGGCAATCCAGCAACCCCGCGGCGAACGACTCCTCGAGCGCCGATTGCCCGTCGCCCAGCGCCCCGGGCAACTGCCGCACCACCGCGTCCATCACCGCCATCGCCGCCAGCTCGCCGCCGGAGAGCACGAAGTCCCCGAGCGACAGCTCTTCGTCCACGCGGCGCCGGACCAGGCGCTCATCCACGCCTTCGTAGCGGCCGCACAACAACGTCAGCGCCTGCCTGCCCGCCAGCTCCATCACTTTGTCGTGATCGAGCCTGCGTCCCTGCGGCGAGAGGTAGATCACCCTGCCTCCGCCTTCCGACCGCGCCGCGTCCAGCGCCTTCTCCAGCGGCTCGGCCAGCATCACCATTCCCGGCCCGCCACCGTACGGACGGTCGTCCACCGTCCGGTAGTTGTCGGTGGTGAAATCGCGCGGATTCCAGGTCTGCAGGCGCCACAACCCCGCCTCCAGCGCCTTTCTCGTGATGCCGCTGTGCGTCACCGCCGCGAACATCTCCGGGAACAGCGTCACCACGTCGAAGCGGATCACCAGTCCGCCTCCCATTCCACCTCGATGCGCTTCGCTTCGAGGTCCACCTGCTTCACCACCGCCGGCACCCAGGGCAGCAAGCGCGTCCGGTCGCCGGCAACTTCCATCACATCCTGCGGGCCGTGCGTGGACCACTGCCGCACCACGCCCAGCTTCTCGCCCTGCCCGTTCACCACTTCCAGGCCGACCAGGTCGGAGAGGTAGTAGCGCCCGTCATTCGCATCCGGCAGCGCCGCGCGCGGCACCGAGATCGTCGTGCCCTTCAGCGCCAGTGCCTGTTCGCGGGTTTCGACCCCGGCGAGCTTGGCCACCACCTTGGCGCTGTGCACCTTCGCCTCGTCCACCAGGCGCAGTTCCTCGCCGAGCCACCATTCCTTTGCCGCCACCAGCGCCTGCGCCACGCCCCGCTGCGGCGCCACCTTGATCCAGCCGCGCACGCCGTAGGACCCGGCGACGCGGCCCAGCTCGATCAGATCAGGCGGCCTTCTTGCCAAACTGCTTCACGAGCCGCTTCACGGTGGGCGAGAGTTGCGCGCCCTTGCCCTGCCAGTGCTTGAGCCGCTCCACGTTCACGCGCAGCGACTCGCGGCCCTCGGGGGCCTTCGGGTCGTAGAAGCCGACGCGCTCGATAAATTTTCCCTTCACCGCACGGCGCGAGTCCGCCACCACCATGCTGAAAAAAGGACGCTTGTTCGCGCCGCCGCGCGCCAGTCGAATCACCACCATTTTGGAAACCTCGTGAACCGCGAAAAGGCGCGGATTATACGGGAGAAATCAGGTATTTGGAATGTCCAGGCGGCCGCCCAGTTGCGCCACGCCCGTGCGCAGCCGCTTCATCGCCGGACTGATCTCGGCGGGCGCGCCCCGCACCCCGAGCTCGATGTGCCGGCGCGAGCCGCCCTCGCCCATGCTCGGCAGGCTGAAGGCCTTGAGGCCCGGGAAGGCGCGGTTCAGCTCCTCCATCAGCGGCGACACGGCCGATTCGGGCAGGTTGTAGACGATCAGCGAGCCCTCGGCCCAGCGCTGCGAGTCGAACAGGTGCCGGTATTTCTGCTCGAGCACCCACTCGATCATCGGCCAGGCCATCTGCGGAAAGCCGGGCACGAAGTAATGGTGGGCGAGCGCGAAGCCCGGAATGCGGTTGAACGGATTGGGAACGATTTCCGCGCCGACCGGGAATTCCCCCATCTTCAGGCGCTGCGCGTTGGTTTCGGCGCCGAAGCGGCCGCGGATTTCGCTTTCCGCGTCCGCATGCAGCGCCAGACCGACGCCGAGCGCTTCGGCGGCGCACTGGCGCGTATGGTCGTCGGGCGTCGCGCCGATGCCGCCGAAGCAGAACACGATGTCCTCGGTGGCGAAGGTGCGCTTGAGCGCCTGCGTGACGCGCGCCGGCTCGTCGCCCAGGTGCTCGCACCAGGCGAGGCGCAGGCCGCGTTTTCCCAGCGCCTCGATGAGCCACGGGAAATGCTTGTCCTGGCGCTTGCCGACGAGGATCTCGTCGCCGAAGACGAAGGCGCCGAATCCGGTCACAGCGCCCTGGCCTCGATCGGCGCCTCGCGCCGCGCCTGCAGCGCGGCGAGCAGGTAATGGATGAAGCTCAGGCCAAGGAGCACCGGCGCGAAAAAGCCGAGGATCGGGATGTACGCCGCGAGCGCCAGAATCAGCCCCATCAGGTAGAGCCCGCCGCCGTTGGCGGCAAACACCTGCCGCATCTCGCCGGCGTCGGCGTGCTCGGCGAGCGCGTCGTAGCGCAGCACGCGCTGGTTGACCCAGCCGAGGATGGCGATCGGGATCAGCGGCCAGAGCGGCGGGAAGATCCAGAACGGCATCGAGACCAGGCCCAGGCCGATGAGGCCGAGCAACCCGACGCTCGAATTCCAGACGCTGCCCGCGAGGCTGCCGCCCTTGCGGCGCTGCAGGCCCGGAAAGCTGCGGCTCGCCACGTGCTCGACCATCGAGGGCATGCCGAAGATGGAGAGGATGAGGAGCGCGGTGAGCTGGATGAGCGGCACCAGCATCACCAGGATCAGGAGCTTCGCCGCGAACAGCGTCGCCGTCGCGAAGTCCCAGTCCGAGATGAACGGCAGGTACGCCAGGCCGCTCTGCATCCACTCGGCGATGGCGAGCGCGATCTGCGCCCAGAACACGATCGCCAGCGTCCCCCACAGGCCGAGCGCGATGACCAGCGGCCAGACCATCAGCCAGAGCATGCGCGGATGCAGCACGTTGGCGAGCGCGTAGACCAGCGAGTTCGGGATCGTGTTCATCGGCGGATACTTTGCCACAGTTTCGCGAGGCGCTTGGCGGACACCGGCACGGGCGTCTTGAGCTGTTGCGCGAACAGCGACACCCGGAGCTCTTCCAATAACCAGCCGAATTGCGCCTGCTCTGCATGGAGCGGTCTGGGCGTGCGCAGCCAGGCGGCAAGCAGCGGCTGCAGGTCGGTCATCAGGCGCGCGTCGCGCGCCGGGTCGGTGCGCAGCTTCTCCAGGCGCGCTGCGGCCGCTTTCAGGTAGCGCGGGAAATGCTGCAGTCGCGCCCAGGGCGTGTTTGCCAGCCATCCGCTGCCCAGCAGCCGCGCGAGCTGCTGCTCGATGTCCTGGGCCGCCTGCGCAAACGACTTCGCCGCCGGCGCGAGCTTCTTCTTCAGGTCGGCATGCGCGGCAAGAATCGCCGCCGCGGTGCGTGCCACTTCCTGCGCGACGAGCATGAAGCGCGAACGGCCCTCCGCCACGCGTCGCGCAAAATCCGCTTGGGTCATCGGCAGCGATTCGCCTAGGAACGCCCGGTCGAGCGCCGCGGCGACCAGATCCTCGGTCACCGGGCCAAGGACCACGTCCCTGGCCCAGCTCCGCTCCAGGTCGCGTACGCGGTCCTTGAAAGCGATGGCGAGGAGCCGGCGCACGCCGGCGCGGTGCAGCTCGGTCGCCTTCTCCGGCGCGTCGAATACCTGCAGGGTCACCGCGTCGCCGGCGTCCACCAGCGCCGGATAGCCCACCAGGGTCTGCCCGCCGCGCTCGATCTCCATCATCTCGGCAAGCTCGCCCATGGTCCAGCCGGTGAAGCGCTCGCCCTCGCCCACCGGCGCCTCCTGCTGCAGGACCGACGACGTGTGTGCGCCCAGCTCGCGCTTCAACTCGGCGAGGTTGCGGCCGATGCCCAGCTGCCGGCCGTGCTCGTCGATGACGAGGAAGTTCATGTGCAGGTGCGGCGGCGCCGAATCGGGGCGGAAGGCGTCGAGCGGCACGTCGAGGTTGAGTTCCGCGCGCATGTGGCGCGCGAGCGCCTGCGCGAGCGGCGTGTCGGTGGGCGCGGCGCGTGCCGCGAATTCCTCGGCGAACTCCTCCAGCGGCCCGAGCTTGTGGCGCAGCCGCTGCGGCATCGACTTCGTCAGTGCGCGCACCTTTTCCCTCAGCAATCCCGGCACCAGCCAATCGCAGCGCGCCGCCGGCACCTGGTTGAGCAGCGCCACCGGCACGGTCATGGTCACGCCGTCGCGCGGCGAGCGCGGATCGAAGTGGTATTCGAGCTGGTACGCGTTGGCGCCGAGCTTCAGTTCGTGCGGAAAGGCGTCGGTGGTGATGCCGGCCGCCTCGTGGCGCATCAGGTCATCGCGCTTGAGATGCAGCAGCTTCGGGTTTTCGCGCTCGGCCTCCTTGCGCCATTTTTCGAAGTCGGCCCCGTTGTGGATGCCCTCGGGCACGCGCTCCTCGTAGAAGGCGTGGATCAGTTCATCGTCCACCAGGATGTCCGGGCGGCGCGACTTGTGCTCCATGCGCTCGATCTCCGCTACCAGGCGCCGGTTGTGGGCGAAAAACGGCGCCTTGGTGTCGAATTCGCCTTCCACCAGCGCCGAGCGGATGAAGATGCCGCGCGAGAACCCGGGGTCGAGCGGCCCGTAGTGCACGCGCCGGCTGGTGTACAGCGGCAGCCCGTAGAGCGTGCCGCGCTCCAGCGCCACCACCTGCGCGCGCATCTTCTCCCAGTGCGGGTTGTCGCGGTGGCGCTTCAAGAGGTGCGCGCCCAGTTCCTCCAGCCACTGCGGCTCGATCGTCGCCACGGTGCGCGCAAACAGGCGCGTGGTTTCGACCAGTTCAGCGCCGATCACCCACTGGCCGGGTTTTTTCGTGCCCGAGCCCGGGTGCACCCAGAACTTGATGCCGCGCGCCCCGGTGTAGTTTTTCTCAGTTTGGTCCTGCATGCCGACGTTGCCGAGCAGCCCGGCGATCAGCGCGCGGTGGATGGCGCGGTAGCCGTCGGGCTTGTCCATCCGGGCGCTCGAGTGCTTCCACTCGAGCTCGTCCACCGCGGTTTGCAGCTGGGTGTGCACGTCGCGCCACTCGCGCATGCGCGGGTAGGAAAGGAAATTGTCGCGGCAGATGCGCCGCAGGCCCTGCTCGTCCTGCAATTTCCACAGTTTCAGCAGCGCGAGGAAATCCGAGCGCTCGTCGGCGAAGCGCGCGTGGCGCTCGTCCGCCGCGCTTTGCCTGGCCAGCGGCCGCTCGCGCGGGTCCTGTACCGAGAGCGCCGCGGCGATCACCAGCAATTGCTCCAGGCAGCCCTCGGCGCGCGCGGCGATCAGCATGCGCCCGACCCGCGGATCGAGCGGCAGCCGGGCGAGCTCGCGTCCCACGTCGGTCAGGCGGTTTTCGTCGTCCACTGCGCCCAGCTCTGCGAGCAGGCCGTAGCCATCGGCAATGGCGCGGGAGTTCGGCGCATCGAGAAACGGGAAATCCTCGACCTTGCCCAGGTTCAGGGACAGGGCGCGCAGGATCACCGCGGCGAGCGAGGCGCGCAGCACCTCGGGATCGGTGTACGCGGGGCGCAGCTTGAATTCGTCCTCGCCGTACAGGCGGATGCAGATGCCGTCGGCCACGCGGCCGCAGCGCCCGGCGCGCTGCTGCGCCGCCGCCTGCGAGATGTTCTCCACGCGCAGCTGCTCCACCTTGTTGCGATACGAGTACCGCTTGACGCGCGCCTGGCCCGCGTCCACCACGTAGCGGATGCGCGGCACGGTGAGCGAGGTTTCGGCCACGTTGGTGGCGAGCACCACGCGGCGGGCGCCGGCGGGGTGGAAGACGCGGTCCTGGTCGGCCACCGACAGGCGGCCGTAGAGCGGCAGGATCTCGGCGCCTTTCAGGTTCGCCTTCGCCAGCACGGCGGTGGCATCGCGGATCTCGCGCTCGCCGGGCAGGAACACCAGCACGTCGCCCGGGCCTTCGCGAAACAGTTCCTGCACCGCGTCTGCGAGCGCCTGCTCCTCCTCGTCGCGCGTGGTGTCTTCCTCGTCGCCGCCCACCGGGCGGTAGCGCACTTCGACCGGGTAAAGGCGTCCGGAGACCTCGATCACCGGCGCGCCGTCGAGGTGCTTGGAGAAACGCTCGGCGTCGATGGTGGCCGAGGTAACGACGACCTTCAGGTCCGGGCGCCGGGGCAGCAGGCGCTTGAGATAGCCGAGCAGGAAATCGATGTTGAGACTGCGCTCGTGCGCCTCGTCCAGGATAATGGTGTCGTAGGCTTTGAGGTCCGGGTCGCCCTGCGTTTCGGCGAGCAGGATGCCATCGGTCATCAGCTTGATCTGCGTGCGCGGCCCGACCTTGTCGGTGAAGCGCACCTTGTAGCCCACCACGCCGCCCAGCTCGACCTTCAGCTCCTCGGCGATCCTCGCGGCCACCGAGCGCGCGGCGATGCGGCGCGGCTGCGTGTGGCCGATGTATTTTTTCTCTCCCCGCCCCATCTCGAGGAGGATCTTCGGGATCTGCGTGGTCTTGCCCGAGCCGGTCTCGCCGCACACGATGACCACCGGGTGCGCGGCGATGGCGCGCGCGATCTCCTCCCGCTTCTGGGTGACCGGGAGTGCGGGGTCGAAGTGGATCGGCGGCCGCATGAGGCGCCCGAGGATATAGGATTGGCGCCATGGCGGGACCGACGAAGGAGTTCTGGGAAGAGCGCTTCGCCTCGGGGAATACACCTTGGGATCGCGGCGCTTCGAGCCCGCAGCTTGCTTTGTGGCTACGTGCCGGCTTGTTGAAACCCTGCCGCATCCTCGTGCCGGGGTGCGGGTCGGGGTACGAAGTGGTCGATCTGGCTTTGGCGGGATTCGAGGTGACCGGGCTGGATTACTCCGACGAGGCGATTTCACGCACGCATCGGAACCTGGAGAAGGCGGGCGTCGATGCGACTTTGGTGCAAGCCGACGTGCTGGCGTGGGAGCCGGATCGTGCGTTCGATGCCGTGTATGAACAGACTTGCTTGTGCGCGCTGTATCCGGACCAGTGGCGCGAGTATGCGGACCGGCTGCACAGGTGGCTGGCGCCGGGCGGGAAGCTGTTTGCTTTGTTCATGCAGTGGCTGCGCGAGGGCGCAGCCGAGGGATTGATTCAAGGGCCGCCCTACCACTGCGACATCAACGCCATGCGGGCGCTGTTTGCGGAGCCGCGGTGGGCGTGGGGAAAGCCGCCTTATCCGCGGACGGAGCATCCGGCGGGGTTGGCGGAGTTGGCGGTGGTGTTGGCGCGGCGGTGAACAAGTGGCTGCTTACGGCTGCGGTTTCAATCGGTCATTCGCAGAGCCGCTGTCGCGCCAGTTCGAGCATCGGG
>JAABQT010000049.1 GCA_011391295.1 Betaproteobacteria bacterium | reverse complement strand
GATCACGCGCAGCGCCTGCGGCAGGATCACGAGCCGCATGGTGCGCGGGCGTGGCAGACCGAGCGAATAGGCGGCCTCGAACTGGCCGCGGTCCACCGCCTGCACGCCCGCACGCACGATCTCGGCGATGAACGCGGCAGTGTACAGCGTGAGGCCGCCGAGCAAAGCGGCGAACTCGGGCGAGAGCACGGCACCGCCGGTGATATTGAATCCTTGCAGCTCGGGCCGGGTCAGGGCGAGCGGCGCGCCCGCGGCGAGGAACACGGCCAGCGGCAGCCCGAGCACCAGCGCGGCGCCCGTCGCCAGGACCGCAAAGGGCTGCCCGGTGAGCGCCTGGCGCCGTCGCGCCCAGCGCGCGACCAGCCACGCCAGCACCGCGCCGGCGAGCAGCGCCGCACCGATCCACGCGTGTGCGGCGTGCGTCTGCAGGACCGGAAAGGCGATGCCGCGGTTGCTGAGGAACACGCCCGACAGGGGGCTCAGGGCGTCGCGCGGCCCCGGCAGGTTCTCCGTGATCACCGCGTAGAGGAAAAACAGCTGCACCAACAGTGGCACGTTGCGCACCAGCTCGACGTAGCCCGCCGCGAATTTCGACAGCAGCCAGTTGCGCGACAGGCGCGCGAGCCCCAGCACAGTGCCGAGCACTGTGGCGAGCACGACGCCGATCAGGGCGACGCGGAAGGTATTGATCAGGCCGACGAGGATCGCGCGCGCGTAGCTGTCGGCCGCGCTATAGGCGAGGAACGGCGCTTCGCCGATTTCGAATCCGGCCTCGCGCGCGAGGAAGCCGAAGCCGCTTGCGATCTTGCGCGCCTCGAGATTCTGCGCGGTGTTGCTTGCCAGGTACCAGACGGCGAACGCCACCGCCGCCACCAGTGCGACCTGGGTGGCGACGGCGCGTGCGCGCACGTTCTGCTTCAGCGAACGGGCGGCGCGTACATCAGGCCGCCCTTGGTCCAGAGATTGTTGATGCCCCGGTCGAAACCGAGCGGCGTGAGGTTGGCCGCGAAGGATTCGCCGTAGTTGCCGACCTGCTTGACGATGTTGTAGGCCCAGCGATTATCCAGCGCCAGCATCTTGCCGATGTCGCCGCTGGCGCCGACGAAGCGCTGGATCGCGGGATTGGTGCTCGATACGTGCTGGTCGATGTTCTTCGAGGTCAGGCCCAGCTCTTCGCCCTCCAGCATGGCGAACAGCGTCCACTTGACCACGTCGAACCAGCGGTCATCGCCGTGGCGCACCACGGGGCCGAGCGGCTCCTTGGAGATCACCTCGGGCAGGATGACGTGGTCTGCCGGGTTGGGCGCGCGCGAACTCCGCGTCGACACCAGCCCGGAGACGTCGGTGGTGAACACGTCGCACCGCCCGGAGAAGTAGGCGTTGGTAACCTCCTCCAGCTTCTCGATCACCACCGGCTTGAAGTTCATGCCGCTGGCGCGGAAGTAGTCCGCCAGATTGAGCTCGGTGGTGGTGCCCGGCTGCACGCAGATGGTGGCGCCGTTCAACTGCCTGGCGCTCTTCACGTTGAGCTTCTTCGGCACCATGAAGCCCTGGCCGTCGTAGTAGTTCACGCCGACGAAGTTCAGGCCGAGGCTGGTGTCGCGGGTGATGGTCCAGGTGGTGTTGCGCAACAGGACGTCCACCTCGCCCGATTGCAGGGCGGTGAAGCGCTGCTGGGCGGTCAGGGGGGTATAGCGCACTTTGGTGGCGTCGCCGAACACGGCGGCGGCCACTGCGCGGCAGGCGTCGACGTCGATGCCTTTCCATGCACCGCGCGAATCAGGCGCCGAGAACCCCGCGAGGCCGGTATTGACTCCGCATTGCACATAGCCCTTCGATTTGACCGCGTCCAGCGTCGACTGTGCGTAAAGCGTGCCGCTACCCAGCGCGACGACGGCGCCGGCGGCGATGGCTTGTAATACTTTCATGGTGGCCTCCTCCTTTAGGGGGTGGCGAAGTCTAGCCTCCGGACGCCGCGCCCGGCAACCAGGGCGCTCAGGGCTCGCCGACCAGGGGCCGGCTGGCGCATTCCTGGAACACGCGCGCGCGGCAGCGCGCGCAGATCGCCGGATCGAGGCGCTCGAACACGCGGGCGATGGCTTCGCGCTTGTCGCGGAACACGCTGTCCTCCCCCATCTCGGCAAGGAAACCGCCGTTGCGCAGCACGTCCTCGGCCGGCAGGCGCAGTCCCTGCAGCCACAGCCGCCCGCCGCCCCAGCGCCGCGCGCGTGCCTCGCGCGCCAGGGTCTCGGCGCCAGCGATGTCGAGAAAATTGATGTTGCGCGCCACCACCAGCAGGTGCTTTTGCTCCCGCGCCACCTCGCGCAGGGTCTCGAAGTGCGACTCGACGTGGTCGACGGCGCCGAAATAGATCGAGCCCTCGACGGTCATGATCTTGAGTTGCGGGCACTCGCTGACCCCTTGCTTCACCGGCCCGAAGCGCCGCTCGCTGTGGCGCGGGTCGGGGGCCATGGCGCGCATCTGCGGGCGCGAGGTGCGGTTCAGGTACAAAAGCAGCGACAGGGTTACCCCCACCAGGATGGCAACCTCCAGATTCATCAGCAGGGTCGCGGCGAAAGTAAAGACCAGCACCGCCGCTTCGCTGCGGCTGGCGCGCAGGATGGCGCGCAGTGCGGCGACGTCGAACAGGCCCCACGCCACCATGAACAGCAGCGCCGCCATCGTGGCAAGCGGCAGATGGGCGAGCAGCGGCGCGACCGCGAAGGCCACCACGACAAGGAACGGCGCCGATAGCGCCGCGGCAAGGGGCGTGCGTGCGCCGGCCTCGTAGTTCAGGCCCGAGCGGTTGAACGAGGCCGAGCTCGGATAGCCCGAGAACACGCTTGCCGCCATGTTCGCCAGCCCCTGGCCGACAAACTCCTGGTTGGCATCGATGTGCTGACCGGCACGCAGCGCGACCGCGCGCGCAATCGACATGGCCTCGGTGAGCGAGAGCAGTGTGACGCCGAATGCGATGCCCATCAGGGACTTCAGCGTGTCGGCGGAGAGGTCCGGCACCGACAGCGCGGGCAGCGCGCCGGGCAGTGGCCCGAGCGTGCGAATGCCCGTTTGCTCGGGCGTCAGCCAGGTGTTGAGCGCGAAGCCGGCGACGCCGCCGGTGACCAGCGCGACGATCATGTACGGCGCCTTGGGCAGGGCGCGTCGGGCCACTGCGCCCGCGACCAGCGTCACGACGCCGATCAGCACCGCATACGGATTGGCCTCGAGCGCCTGCGCGAGGAAGTTGCGCAGCGTCGACAGGAACGAGCTCCCGGTTTCGACGTGTACGCCAAAGAAATTGCGCAGTTGGCTGGCGACGATCAGCACCGCGGCGCCGGCCGTGAATCCGACCACCACCGTGTGCGAAACGAAATTGACCAGGCGCCCCATGCGCAGCAGGCCCATGGCCAGCATGATGGCGCCGGACATGAAAGCGAGGGTCAGCGCGAGGCTGATGTATTGCGTCGAACCCGGCGCCGCGAGCGGCGCAAGCGTCGCGAACACATAGAGGGACACGGCGTTCGTCGGCCCGGTAACCGCATGCCAGGACGAGCCGAAGAGGGCCGCGACCACCGCCGGCACCATGGCGCAGTACAGGCCGTACTCGGGCGGCAGTCCGGCGAGGGTCGCGAAGGCGACGCCCTGCGGCAGCACCACGATGGCGCCGATCAGGGCGGCGTTCGCATCGGCGCGCAGCGTGGCGCGGGTGACGCGCGGCCACCAGGCGAGGAACGGCAGGAAGCGGGCGAGGGCGGCGGTGGGCGGCAACGGCGTGTTTTTTCTCTCCAGGACGCAATATTAGCTAACATAGACGCGCATGCCGCTGCTCGCCGCGAATCTGTCGCTGCTATTTCCGCAGTTGCCGTTCCTCGATCGCTTCGCCGCCGCAGCGCGCGCCGGTTTTCGTTATGTCGAGTTCCAGTTTCCTTATGGCTTCGGCAGCGCCGCGCAGATCGCCGCATGCGCGCGCGACGCGGGCGTCGAGGTCGTGCTGCACAACCTGCCGGCCGGGGATGCGGCGAAGGGCGACCGCGGCATCGCCTGCCAGCCGGCGCGCGCGAGCGAGTTCCGCGAAGGCGTGGAGCGCGCCATCGAATACGCACGCGCCGCCGGATGCCCGCGCTTGAATGCACTCGCCGGCATCGCGCCCGAGGGCGTGCCGCGCGAGCAGTTGTTCGAAACGCTGGCCGCCAACCTGCGTTACGCGGCGGCGAGACTGCAGTCTGCGGGGCTCACGCTGCTCACCGAACCGGCGAATCCGCGCACCATCCCCGGGTTCTTCCTCAACACCTCGGAGCAGGGCATCGCGGTGATCGACGCCGCCGGCGCCGGCAACCTGATGCTGCAGTACGACATGTTCCACATGCAGATCGTCGAGGGGGACCTGGCGCACACCATCGAGCGGCTGCTGCCGAGGATCGGTCACATGCAGCTCGCCGATGTACCCGATCGGCACGAGCCGGGGAGCGGCGAGATCAACTTCGAGTTCCTCCTGGCGCACATCGACCGCCTGGGCTACAAGGGTTGGATCGGGTGCGAATACAACCCGAAAGGCGACACGGTCGAGGGCCTGGCGTGGGCCAAGCCCTACCTGTAGCCGACGCGGCGCGCCAGCGCGCGGTGGCGCAGGCGCTGCGCATTTTCCTGCCGGAGCGCGCGGTGCTCTGGGAGCAGGAGGATACGCGGCCCTACGAATGCGACGGGCTCACCGCCTACCGCCAGCTGCCGATGGTGGTGGCGCTGCCGGAAACCGAGGAGCAGGTGCAGCGCATCCTGCGCACCTGCCACGACCTGGGCGTGCCGGTGGTGCCACGCGGCGCCGGGACCGGGCTGTCCGGCGGCGCGCTGCCGCCTGGCGACGGCGTGCTGCTGTCGCTGGCCAAATTCATGCGCGTGCTGCGCCTGGATCCCGTAGCGCGCCTGGCGGTGGTGCAGCCCGGGGTGCGCAATGCCGCCATCTCGGACGTGGCGGCGCCCTTCGGCCTGTATTACGCGCCCGATCCCTCGAGCCAGATCGCCTGCACCATCGGCGGCAACGTGGCCGAGAATTCGGGCGGCGTGCATTGCCTCAAGTACGGGTTGACCGTGCACAACGTCATGCGCGTGCGCGGCTACGCCATGGATGGCGAGCCGCTCGATGTCGGCGGCGAGTCGCTCGACGCGCCCGGCCTGGACCTGCTCGCGCTGCTGATCGGTTCGGAAGGCCTGCTGGCGGTGGCCACGGAAATCACGGTGAAGCTCCTGCCCATGCCCCAGCTGGCGCGGGTGGTGATGGCCTCCTTCGATGATGTCGGCAAGGCGGGCGACGCCGTCGCGGCGGTGATCGCCGCGGGCATCATCCCGGCCGGGCTGGAAATGATGGACCGCCCGGCGACGCACGCGGTGGAGCAGTTCGTCGGCGCCGGCTACGACCTGGAGGCGGCGGCAATCCTGCTGTGCGAGGCCGACGGCATACCCGAAGAGGTCGAGGAGGAAATCGCCAGGGTGAAGCAGGTGTTCGAGCGCGCGGGCGCGACGCGCCTCACCGTCTCGCGCGACGAGACCGAGCGGCTGCGCATCTGGTCGGGGCGCAAGGCCGCGTTCCCGGCGGTCGGGCGCATCTCGCCGGACTATTACTGCATGGACGGCACCATTCCGCGCAAGCGGCTGGGCGAGGTCCTCGGCTTCATCGGCGCGCTGGAGAACAAGTACGGCCTGCGCTGCCCGAACGTGTTCCATGCCGGCGACGGCAACCTGCACCCGTTGATCCTGTTCGACGCCAACGACGCCGACCAGTTGCGCCGCACCGAGGAATTCGCCGCCGAGGTGATGCAGAAATGCATCGAGGTGGGCGGCACCATCACCGGCGAGCACGGCGTGGGCGTGGAAAAGATCGACCAGATGTGCATCCAGTTCCGCGCCGAGGAGCTGTCGCTGTTCCACGCCGTGAAGGCGGTGTTCGATCCGCGCGGCCTGCTCAACCGCGGCAAGGCGGTGCCGACGCTCACGCGCTGCGCCGAATTCGGTCGCATGCACGTGCACGGCGGCAAGCTGGTGCACCCCGAACTGCCGCGCTTCTGATGCTGGCGGATTTCCGGGATACGATCCTCGCCGCCGCCGCGCGCCGTGCGCCGCTGCGCCTGCGCGGCGGCGGCAGCAAGGATTTCTACGGTGGCGCGCCGCGCGGCGCGTTGCTCGATACGCGGGGCTATGCCGGCATCGTGGACTACGAGCCCACCGAGCTGGTGGCGACGGCACGCTGCGGCACGCCGCTTGCCGAGCTGGAGGAGACGCTGGCGCGCGAGGGGCAGATGCTGGCCTTCGAGCCGCCGCGCTTTGGCGGTGCGGCGACCCTCGGCGGCTGCATCGCCGCGGGGCTCTCGGGGCCGCGCCGCGCCGCAGCGGGTGCAGCGCGCGATTTCGTGCTTGGCGCGCGCCTGCTCGACGGCCAGGCGCGCGACGTTTCATTCGGCGGCCGCGTGATGAAGAACGTCGCCGGCTACGACGTCTCGCGCCTGCTCGCCGGGTCGCTCGGCACGCTGGGCCTGATCCTCGAGGTGTCCCTCAAGGTGCTGCCGCGGCCGGCGGCGGAACTGACGCTGCGCCTGGAACTGCCCGAAGCAAAGGCGCTGGAGTCGCTCAATCGCTGGGCTGGCTCGCCGCTGCCGATCTCGGCGAGCGCGTGGCGCGATGGCGAGTTGTCGCTGCGGCTCTCGGGCGCCCAGAGCGCGGTGCGCGCGGCAGCGCAGAAGCTGGGCGGCGAGGCGCTGGCGGGCGAGGCGGCGCTGGAATTCTGGTCCGGCATCCGCGAGCACGCGCACCCGTTTTTCTCCGGCGACGCGCCGCTCTGGCGCCTGTCAGTGCCTTCGAACTGCGCGCCCGTCGCGCTGCCGGGCGCGCAGTTGATCGAGTGGGGCGGGGCGCTGCGCTGGCTGCGGGCCGGGACACAGGCGGCGGTGCGCGCGGCAGCCGCAAGCGCAGGCGGGCACGCAACGCTGTTCCGCGGCGGCGACAAGGCTGCCGGCGTGTTCGCGCCGCTCGCACCGGCGCTCCTCAGGCTGCACCGGGAACTGAAGGCCGCCTTCGATCCGGCGGGCATCTTCAATCCCGGCCGGCTGCACCCGGATTTCTAGCCGCCGGCCGGCCCTTTGGACAGTTTTCTTTCCTCGGACTTCATGTTGGCGCGCGCGAAATCCGCGTACTGCGACTGCGGGTACTTGGCGAGCAGCGTGCCATACAGCTTGAGCGCGTGTTGCGGCTGGCCCGCATCGCCGGCGCGCGCCGCCACTTCGACCAGGCGCTTTTGCGCGGCCACCAGGTCGCCGGCGAACGCCGCACCGGCGTGCAACGCCCAGGCGGCCTCCAGATACGACCCCTGCGCCAGCAGCGCACGCCCCAGGCCCTCCCAGGCCGGCGGCTCGAGGCTGAGCTTGGTGCGCTCGGCGAGCACCGCGATGAAAGCCTTGGCCGCATCGGCGCCGCGCCCGGCGGCGAGCGCATCGCGGATGCTGCCGGCGGCGACGGCCAGCGAATCGTCGGGCTGCGCCGGCGCCTTGCCCCCAGCCTCGGGCGCCGCTGCAGGCGCGGCGCGCTGCGCCGGTTTCGCCCGCAACATCTCGGCGACGAAGCTTGCCTCGCGCTCGCGCTCGAATAGCTTGCGCGCGCTGTATTTCCGGATGGCGAGGACCACCAGCGTGATGCCGCCGGCGGCGACGAGCAGCAACACCAGGGCAAACACGATCTTCACGCGGCGAGTATAGCGGCCCCCCGATGCAGACCGAACTGGCCGCTTTCATCCGCGATACGCCCCAGGGGCGCGAGGCCGACGCCATCCTGCGCAAGTGCGTGCACTGCGGTTTTTGCACCGCCACCTGCCCGACCTACCAGTTGCTGGGGGACGAGCTCGACGGGCCGCGGGGGCGCATTTATCTCATCAAGCAGGCGCTCGAGGGCGCGCCGGTGACAGCGAAGACGCGCCTGCACCTGGACCGCTGCCTGACTTGCCGCGCCTGCGAGAGCACCTGCCCCTCGGGCGTGCAGTACGGGCGGCTGGCCGACATCGGCCGCGAACTGGTCGAACAACGCGTGCCCCGCGGCGCGTGGCAACGCGGCGTGCGCGCCGCACTCGCATTCGCACTGCCGCGGCGCGTGCTGTTCGGTGCCCTGCTGCGCCTGGGCCGTATGTTCCGTTTCCTGTTCCCGGGGCTGGTGCCGGCCCCCGCCGCGCCCGCGGGCGCGTGGCCCGCGCCGCGCCACGCGCGGCGCATGCTGGTGCTGGCCGGGTGCGTACAACCCGCACTCGCGCCGCGCATCAACGCGGCCGCCGCGCGCGTGCTCGATCGCTGCGGCATCTCGCTCATCGAGGCGCCGGGCGCGGGCTGCTGCGGCGCGCTGCGCTTCCATCTCAATCTGCACGAGCAGGGCCGAGACGACATGCGCGCACTGATCGACGCCTGGTGGCCGGCGGTGGCGCGTGGCGAGATCGAGGCCATCGTCATGACGGCCAGCGGCTGCGGTTCCACGGTGAAAGAGTACGGCCATCTACTCGCGCACGACCCGGCCTACCGCGACAAGGCGGCGCGCATCTCTGCCCTGACGCGCGACCTGAGCGAAGTGATTCCCGCGCAGGCGATCCCCGGGCGCGCCGGCCTGGGCCGCATCGCCTGCCACTCGCCCTGCTCGCTGCAGCACGGCCAGCAACTGCGTGGGGGCGTCGAAGCGTTGCTCGCACGCGCGGGATTCGAGCTCACCCCGGTGCCGGATGCGCACCTGTGCTGCGGTTCGGCGGGCACCTACTCGATCCTGCAGCCGGCGCTGTCGCGCGAGCTGCGCACCCGCAAGCTCGCCGCACTGCAAAGCGGCATGCCGGTGGGGATCGTCACCGCGAACATCGGCTGCCTCACGCACCTGCAGGGGGGCACGAGCACTCCGGTGTGCCACTGGGTGGAACTGCTGGACGAGGCGCTGCAGGGGTAAGATTCGCGCCATGCTGGTTCGCGCCGCCTGTCCGCACGATTGTCCCGATACCTGCGGCATGCTGGTGACGGTGGAGAACGGGATCGCGGTGAAGATCCAGGGCGACCCGACGATGCCCTTCACCGACGGCACCCTGTGTACCAAGGTCGCGCACTATCTGGAGCGCACCTACTCGCCGGACCGGCTGCTGCATCCCATGAAGCGCGTCGGCCCCAAGGGCAGCGCTCGCTTCGCGCGCGTGTCCTGGGACCAGGCCTTGGACGAGATCGCCGAGCGCCTCAAGGCGCTCGCGGCGCAGAATCCGGAGACCATCCTGCCGCTGAGCTACGCCGGC
>JAABQT010000048.1 GCA_011391295.1 Betaproteobacteria bacterium | reverse complement strand
CGCTTTCGCGCCAGCATCTCCTCGGTGCTGCTGTGCCTGGGGCTGGTGCGCGCCGGCGGCTACGGCAGCCTGGGCTTCTACGACCGCAGGGCGCTCGCTGCGCTGCTGCTGTTCGCTCCGGTGATGGCCCTCGCCATGCTGGCCGGCGACCGCTGGCACGCGCGCCTCGACCAGGCCCGGTTCGAGCGCATCGTCGCCACGCTGCTGGTGGCCAGCGGCGCCGCACTGCTGCTCAAGTAGCCGGAGGCGTCCCGTCCCCGCTGCCCAGCGGGCGCTGCATCAGCACGCTGTCCACCCAGCGGCCGAACTTGTAGCCGGTGGAGCGCAGGGTGCCGACGCGCACGAAGCCGTGCCGCGCGTGCAAGGCGATGGAGTAGGCATTGGCGCTGTCGCCGATCACCGCGATCACCTGGCGGTAGCCGAGGCGCTCGCTGCGCAGGATCAACTCGGCGAGCAGGCGATTGCCGATCCCCTTGCCCAGCTGGCCCTCCTTCACGTACACCGAATCCTCGAGTGCGTAGCGATAAGCGGAGCGCGCCCGGTACGGCGCGCAGTAGCCGAAGGCGAGGACGCTCTGGCCCTCCCCGGCGACGAGATAGGGCAGGCCGCGCCCGGTGATGTCGCCGTAGCGGCGGCGCATCTCCGCGGCGTCGGGCGGGACCTCCTCGAACGAAGCGAGTCCGTGGCGCACGTGGTGCGCGTAGATCGACTGGATTGCAGCGATGTCGCCCTGCGCGGCGTCGCGGACTTGCACCTCAGCGGGCGTAGCCAGGCTCTTCGCGGTCGAGGATGCGCTTGAGCGCATCGAAATGCGCGGCAGCGTACCTGGGAGTGTCGGCGAGGATCATGCGGCAGGTCTCGCGCACCACCTCCGGCCGCACCTTTCTGAACGGCAGGCCGGTCGCGCGCGCCAGAACTTGCAGACGGCAGGCGCGCTCCAGGTAATACATCAGGTCGTAGGCCTCGGCGACCGTGGGGCCCGCCACGATCACGCCGTGGTTGGCGAGGAACAACACGCGCTTGGTGCCGAGCACGCGCGCCAGCCGGTCGCCCTCGGCATCGTCCACCACCAGTCCGTTGTAGGTATCGTCATAGGCGATGTCGTCCGCGAAACGCAGCGCGTTCTGCTCCACCATCTCCAGGCGGCCGGGCTCGGTGAGCGCGAGCGCGGTGGCATAAGGCATGTGCGTGTGCAGCACGCATGCCGCCCGCGGATTGGCGAGGTGGATGCGCGAATGGATGTAGAAGGCGGTCCGCTCCGCCTCGCCCTCGCCTTCGAGCACGTTGCCGCTCGAATCCAGCGCAAGCAGATTGGACGCTGTGACCTCGCTCCAGTGATAGCCGTAGGCGTTGAGCAGGAAGCGCTTGCCGTCGGGCAGCATGAGCGTGAAGTGGTTGCATACGCCCTCGTGCAGATCCATGCGCACCGCGAGCCGGAACGCCGCCGCGAGATCGATGCGCGCCAAGCGGTCCGTTGAGGAAACGGCGCCCGGTTTTTCGAGCTTGCCCATGTCGGCCATTATATGCGCAACAGTTCTCACGACAGAGACGGGTGCCCCCGTATGATTTCCTCGTGACTGTGCCCGAGCGCTGAGCGCGAGAAACGCGTGATCATGCCATCGCCTTCGCCGATCTCTCGAACGCCGTGCCGGGTTTGAAAAAGAAAAGGCCGCCTCGCGGCGGCCTTTTCCCGCAGCGCGCTTTCGCGCTCAGCTGCCCCCTGCCGCCGCAGCCTCCGTCACGGCCGGTGCTTCCTCCACTGCCGGCATCTCCAGCATTGGCGGCTCGGCCGCCTGATCCTTGCGGATCTTGTGGAACGCCATGCCGGTGCCCGCCGGGATCAGGCGCCCGACGATCACGTTTTCCTTCAACCCGCGCAAGGGGTCGCGCTTGCCCATGATCGCGGCCTCGGTCAGCACGCGCGTGGTTTCCTGGAACGAGGCCGCCGAGATGAACGAGTCGGTCGACAGCGACGCCTTGGTGATGCCGAGCAGCATGTAGGAGAACACCGCGTGCTTCTTGCCTTCCTTTTCGGCCTTCTCGTTCTCTTCCAGCAAATCGGCGCGCTCCACCTGTTCGCCCTGGATGAAGGAGGTCTCGCCCGGATCGTCGATCTGCACGCGGCGCAGCATCTGGCGCACGATCACTTCGATGTGCTTGTCGTTGATCTTCACGCCCTGCAGGCGGTACACGTCCTGCACCTCGTCGATGATGTAGCGCGCCAGCGCTTCGACGCCGAGCAGGCGCAGCAGGTCATGCGGATCCACCGAGCCGTCGACGATCATCTCGCCCCTGTTGACCACCTGGCCATCGTGCACCAGCACGTGCTTGTCCTTCGGGATCAGTTCCTCGTGCTGCGTGCCTTCCAGGTCGGTGATCACCAGGCGCTGCTTGCCCTTGGTGTCTTTGCCGAACGAGACGGTACCCGTGTACTCGGCAAGGGTCGCCTTGTCCTTGGGCGCGCGCGCCTCGAACAGCTCGGCCACGCGCGGCAACCCGCCCGTGATGTCGCGCGTCTTCGAAGTCTCCTGCGGGATGCGCGCCAGCACCTCGCCCACCAGCACCTGCTGATTGTCGCGCACGGCGATCACCGCCCCCACCGGGAAGCTGATGTTCACCGCGTGGTCGGTGCCGGCGATGCGGATCTCGTCGCCCGCCTCGTTTTCCAGCTTGACCGAGGGGCGCACGCCCTTCGCCGCCGCGCTGCCGCGGCGCTTGGGATCGATCACCACCAGCGTGGACAGGCCGGTTACGTCGTCGATCTGCTTGGCCACCGTCACGCCTTCCTCGACGTACTCGAATTTCACCACGCCGGCGTACTCGGTGATGATGGGCCGGTGGTGCGGATCCCAGGCGGCGACGGTCTTGCCCGCCCGGATGGTATCGCCGTCGGCAACTACCAGCATCGCGCCGTAAGGCACCTTGTGGCGCTCGCGCTCGCGGTTGTTGTCGTCGACCACGGTCACCTCGCCCGAGCGGGAAATCACCACCTTGTCGCCCTTGGCATTGGACACATAGCGCATGGTCGGCGAAAAACGCACCGTACCGGCCGACTTCGCCTCGACCTGGCTCTGCACCGCAGTGCGGCTCGCCGCGCCGCCGATGTGGAAGGTGCGCATCGTCAGCTGCGTGCCGGGCTCGCCGATCGATTGTGCGGCAATCACGCCGATCGCTTCGCCCACGTTGACCAGCGAGCCGCGGCCCAGGTCGCGACCGTAGCAACTTGCGCATACGCCCCAGCGCGTATCGCAGGTGAGAGGAGTGCGCACCTTGACCTCGTCGATGCCGACGTTGTCGATGGTGTCGAGCGCGTCCTCATCCACCAGAGCACCCGCCGCAAACAGCACGTCCTGCGTTTCCGGATTGATCAGGTCGATCGCCAGCACGCGGCCGAGGATGCGCTCGCGCAGCGCCTCGACCACCTCACCGCCCTCGACCAGCGCGCGCATGGGAATGCCATTCTGCGTGCCGCAGTCGTCCTCGGTCACCACCAGGTCCTGGGTGACGTCCACCAGGCGCCGCGTGAGGTAACCTGAATTGGCGGTCTTCAGCGCCGTATCGGCCAGGCCCTTGCGGGCACCGTGCGTGGAGATGAAGTACTGCAGCACGTTCAGGCCTTCGCGGAAATTGGCCGTAATCGGCGTCTCGATGATCGAACCGTCGGGCTTGGCCATCAGGCCGCGCATGCCGGCCAGCTGCCGGATCTGGGCGGCGGAACCGCGCGCGCCCGAGTCCGCCATCATGTAAATCGAGTTGAACGCCTCCTGGCGCACCTTCTTGCCGTGGCGGTCGATGACCTCTTCGGTGCCGAGCTGCTCCATCATCACCTTGCCGACCTGCTCGCCGCAGCGCGACCAGATGTCGACCACTTTGTTGTAGCGCTCGCCGACCGTGACCAGACCGGAGGTGTACTGCGACTCGATTTCCTTCACCTCGGTTTCGGCCGCCGCGATCAACTCGCGCTTGGCGGGCGGAATCTGCATGTCATGCACGCCGAACGAAATGCCGCCACGCGTGGCATAGGTGAAGCCGGCCTGCATCAGTTTGTCGGCGAAGATCACCGTCTCGCGCAGTCCGCAGCGACGGAAGCCGACGTTGATGAGCCGGGAGATTTCCTTCTTCTTCAGCGGCTTGTTGAGCAGGTCGAAGGACAGGCCCGCCGGCAGAATCTCCGACAGCAGCGCGCGGCCGACCGTGGTTTCGTAGCGCTTGATGCGGTCGACCTTCTCGCCCGAGGGGCCGAGGTCCTGCTCCTTGATGCGCACCCAGACCTTGGCGCTGATGTCCACATTGCGCGATTCATAGGCGCGCGACACCTCCGCGAGGTCGGCGAAACTCATGCCTTCCCCCTTGGCGCCGATGCGCTCGCGCGTGGCGTAGTACAGGCCGAGCACGATGTCCTGCGAGGGCACGATGATCGGTTCGCCGTTGGCGGGCGAAAGCACGTTGTTCGAGGCGAGCATCAGCGTGCGCGCCTCCATCTGCGCTTCCAGAGACAGCGGCACGTGCACCGCCATCTGGTCGCCGTCGAAGTCGGCGTTGAACGCCGCGCACACCAGCGGATGCAGCTGGATCGCCTTGCCCTCGATCAGCACTGGCTCGAACGCCTGGATACCGAGGCGGTGCAGCGTGGGCGCACGGTTCAGCATCACCGGGTGCTCGCGGATCACCTCCTCGAGGATGTCCCACACTTCGGGCACTTCCTGCTCCACCAGGCGCTTGGCGGCTTTGATGGTGGTGGCGAGGCCGAGCAGTTCGAGCTTGTTGAAGATGAACGGCTTGAACAATTCCAGCGCCATCTTCTTCGGCAGGCCGCACTGATGGAGCTTGAGCTGCGGGCCGACCACGATCACCGAGCGGCCGGAATAGTCGACGCGCTTGCCGAGCAGGTTCTGGCGAAAGCGCCCGCCCTTGCCCTTGATCATGTCGGCGAGCGACTTGAGCGGGCGCTTGTTGGCGCCGGTCATCGCCTTGCCGCGGCGACCGTTGTCGAGCAGCGAGTCCACAGCCTCCTGCAGCATGCGCTTTTCATTGCGCACGATGATCTCGGGCGCCTTGAGTTCCAGCAGGCGCTTCAGGCGGTTATTGCGGTTGATCACCCGGCGGTACAGGTCGTTCAGGTCCGAGGTGGCGAAGCGGCCGCCGTCCAGGGGAACCAGCGGACGCAGCTCCGGCGGCAGCACCGGCAGCACCTCCATGATCATCCAGTCCGGCTTGATGTTGGAGGCCTTGAAGCCTTCCAGCACCTTCAGGCGCTTGGCGAGCTTCTTGATCTTGGCCTCGGAGGACGTCGCCTCGAGGTCCTTGCGCAACGTGTCGAGCTCGCGGTTGATGTCGATGGCGCGCAGCAGGGCGCGGATGCCCTCGGCGCCCATGCTGGCGGAGAAATCGTCGCCGAATTCCTCCACTTTGGCGAGGTAGTCGTCCTCGGTGAGCAGCTGGCAGCGCTTGAGCGGGGTGAGGCCCGGGTCGGTCACTACGTAGGCTTCGAAATACAGCACACGCTCGATGTCGCGCAACGTCATGTCGAGCACCAGTCCGAGGCGGCTCGGCAGGCTCTTCAGAAACCAGATGTGCGCGGTCGGGCTGGCGAGCTCGATGTGGCCCATGCGCTCGCGGCGCACCTTGGCCAGCGTCACCTCGACGCCGCACTTCTCGCAGATCACGCCGCGGTGCTTCAAGCGCTTGTACTTGCCGCACAGGCACTCGTAGTCCTTGATCGGCCCGAAGATCTTGGCGCAGAACAGGCCGTCGCGCTCGGGCTTGAAGGTGCGGTAGTTGATGGTTTCGGGCTTCTTCACTTCGCCGTAGGACCACGAGCGGATCTTCTCCGGCGACGCCAGTCCGATGCGGATGGCCTCGAAGTCCTCGTCCTGCTGGACCTGCTTGAATAGCTCCAGTAGCGCTTTCATCAGTACTTCTCCAGGTCGATATCGATGCCCAGCGAACGGATTTCCTTCACCAGCACGTTGAACGACTCGGGCATCCCGGCGTCGATCTTGTGGTCGCCCTTGACGATGTTCTCGTACACCTTGGTGCGCCCGGTGATGTCGTCGGACTTGACGGTCAGCATCTCCTGCAGCGTGTACGCCGCGCCGTAGGCTTCCAGCGCCCACACCTCCATCTCGCCGAAGCGCTGGCCGCCGAACTGCGCCTTGCCGCCGAGCGGTTGCTGCGTAACCAGCGAATACGGCCCGGTGGAGCGCGCGTGCATCTTGTCGTCCACCAGATGGTGGAGCTTGAGCACATGCATGTAGCCCACCGTCACCGGCCGGTCGAAGGCTTCCCCGGTGCGGCCATCGAACAGCGTCACCTGGCCGGAAACCGGCAGCCCCGCCAGTTCGAGCATGGCGGTGATCTCGGCTTCCGACGCACCGTCGAATACCGGCGTGGCGAACGGCACGCCTTCCTTGAGGTTGCGCGCCAGTTGCAGAACTTCCTCGTCGGAGAGCCTGGACAGGTCCTCGTCCTTGCCGCTCGCGTTGTAGATCTTCTCGATGTTCTTGCGTATCTCGGCGATCTTGGCTTGCGCCTGCACCATCTCGCCGAGCTTGTGGCCAAGACCTTTCGCCGCCCAGCCCAGGTGCGTCTCGAGAATCTGGCCGACGTTCATGCGCGAGGGCACGCCGAGCGGGTTGAGCACGATATCCAGCGCGGTCCCGTCGGCCATGTGCGGCATGTCCTCCACCGGCACGATCTTGGAGATCACGCCCTTGTTGCCGTGGCGTCCAGCCATCTTGTCACCCGGCTGCAGGCGGCGCTTCACCGCCACGTACACCTTGACCATCTTCAGCACTCCCGGCGGCAGTTCGTCGCCCTGGGTGAGCTTTTTCCGCTTGGCCTCGAACATCGCGTCGAATTCGCGCCGCTTTTGCGCCAACGATTCCTTCAGGCCCTCCAGCTGACCCGCCGCCTCCTCATTGGCCAGCCGGATATCGAACCAGTCGAAGCGCTCAATCGACTCGAGGTAGCTCTTGGCGATCTTGGTGCCCTTGGCGAGCTTCTTCGGCCCGCCATTGGCGGTTTTGCCCGTCAGCAGGCGCTCGAGGCGCTCGAAGGTATCCGCCTCGACGATACGCATCTGGTCGGCGAGGTCGGTCTTATAGCGCCGCAACTCGTCCTCGATGATCTGCGAGCTGCGCTTGTCGCGCTCGATGCCTTCGCGCGTGAACACCTGCACGTCGATCACGCAGCCGGAGATGCCCGAAGGCACCCTGAGCGAGGTGTCCTTCACGTCGGAGGCCTTCTCGCCGAAGATCGCGCGCAGCAGTTTCTCCTCGGGCGTGAGCTGGGTCTCCCCCTTCGGGGTGACTTTGCCGACCAGCACGTCGCCCGCCTCGACCTCGGCGCCGATGTACACGATGCCCGACTCGTCCAGACGCGAGAGCTGCGCCTCGGACAGGTTGGAGATGTCGCGCGTGATTTCCTCGGGTCCAAGCTTGGTGTCGCGCGCCACCACTGTCAGTTCCTCGATGTGGATCGACGTGAAGCGATCATCGGAAACCACGCGTTCCGAGATCAGAATCGAGTCTTCGAAGTTGTAGCCGTTCCAGGGCATGAACGCGACCATCATGTTCTGGCCGAGCGCCAATTCGCCCAAGTCGGTGGAGGCGCCATCGGCCACCACGTCGCCCTTGGCAAGGCGTTCGCCCTGGATCACGATCGGGCGCTGGTTGATGTTGGTGTTCTGGTTGGAGCGCGTGTATTTCGTCAGCTTGTAGATGTCCACGCCCACGTCGCCGGCCACGGTTTCCTCGTCGTTGACCCGAACCACGACCCGGTTGGTGTCGACGTAGTCCACCACGCCACCGCGCAAGGCCACCACGCAGGTGCCCGAGTCGATGGCTGCGGTGCGCTCCACGCCGGTGCCAACCAGCGGCTTCTCCGGGCGCAGGCAGGGCACTGCCTGGCGCTGCATGTTGGAGCCCATCAACGCGCGGTTGGCGTCGTCGTGCTCGAGGAACGGAATTAGCGAGGCCGCGACCGACACGATCTGCGCCGGCGCCACGTCCATGTACTCCACCTTGTCGGGCGTGGACAGCATGAACTCGTTCTTGTTGCGGCACGACACCAGCGAATCCACCAGCTTGCCCGACTTGTCGATCGCCGCATTGGCCTGCGCGATGACGTAGTTGCCCTCCTCGATCGCCGAAAGATAGGTGGTCTCGTTGGTCACCTTGCTGTTCGTCACCTTGCGGTAGGGCGTCTCGAGAAAGCCGTACTTGTTGGTGCGCGCATACAGCGCCAGAGAGTTGATCAGGCCGATGTTCGGACCTTCCGGCGTCTCGATCGGGCACACGCGTCCGTAGTGCGTCGGATGCACGTCGCGCACCTCGAACCCTGCACGCTCGCGCGTCAGGCCGCCCGGCCCAAGCGCCGATACGCGGCGCTTGTGCGTGATCTCGGACAGCGGGTTGGTCTGGTCCATGAACTGCGACAACTGGCTCGAACCGAAAAATTCCTTGATCGCCGCCGAAATCGGCTTGGCGTTGATCAGGTCGTGCGGCATCAGGTTGTCGCTTTCAGCCTGCGACAGCCGTTCCTTGACCGCACGCTCCACGCGCACCAGGCCCGCGCGGAACTGGTTCTCTGCGAGCTCGCCCACCGACCGCACGCGCCGGTTGCCGAGGTGATCGATATCGTCGATGTCGCCGCGGCCGTTGCGCAGCTCGACCAGGATCCTGATCACCTCGACGACGTCGCGCGGACTGAGCGTGTAGCGATGCTCCAGCTTGGTTTCGAGTTTTTGCCGGTCCACGCCCTTTGACTTCAGGTCCTGGTACATCTTGTCGATGACGTGTTGCGCGGCCTCTTCGGTGGCCACGCCTTCGATCGCCACCTTGCCCAGGGACAACTCTGGCGCGCGCTTGAAATAGGCGCGCACCTCTTCCTCCGCTTCCTTGGCGAGGGCCACGCTCTTCAGGCGGACCTGCCAGCTGCTTTCACTGGGCACGCCGACGCGGCGGTTGAATTTCATGCGGCCCACTGCCGAGAGGTCGTAGCGCTCTTCAGCGAAGAACAGGCCGTTGAACAGCGACTCGACGGCGTCCTCCGTGGGCGGCTCCCCGGGGCGCATCATGCGATAGATGGCCACGCGGGCCGCGTTGACGTCGGTCGTCTCGTCCGTGCGCAGGGTCTGCGACACGTACGCTCCCTGGTCGAGGTCGTTGGTGAACAACGTCAGGATCTTGCCGATCTTGGCTTCGCGCAGCTTGGCCAGCAGAGTCTCGGTGATCTCCTCGTTGGCGCTGGCGAATATTTCGCCGGTATCCGGGTTGACGACGTTATGCGCCAGCGTGCGGCCGATGATGAATTCGTCCGGCGCCACGATGCGCTTGATGCCGGCAGCCTCCATGTCGCGGATGTGCTTGACGGTGACGCGCTTGTCCTTGGCGACGAGGGTCTTGCCGGCCTTGTCGTT
>JAABQT010000047.1 GCA_011391295.1 Betaproteobacteria bacterium | reverse complement strand
TGGGTATCGGGCCAGAACCACAGCCGCAGATACTCAAAGAACAGCCCCGCCTGCGTCACTGCACTCATTGCGAGAGGCTGACCCGAGACGCCTTCGCCCGAGGTGGCCTCGATTTGCGCGGAGATCGCGCCGAAGGCGTCCTCGTAGGCCCCGCCGATCACGCCCAGGCTGCGAAGAGTGACGAAGATCGCGGCCGGTGCGCAAGCTGCCAGGTAAATCGCGGCATGGCGCAGGGCAAAGCGCCTCGCCGCGGATGCCAGCAACACCAGGGGTACGACGGCGGCAGGCAGCGGGACCGCGTGTTCCTTGGACAGAACCGCCAGCGAAAACAGCAAGGCGGCCGACAGGGCGTCGGCATGGCTGCCGCGGCGCAAGCCGCGCAGGAACAACACGGCCGACAGCAGCGAGAACAGCGTCGCCAGCACAATACTGCGCTGAACCAGGTAGGCGGCCCCGTACACGGCAACGGGGTGCAGCGCGAACGCCGCGGCCCCGATGCCCGCGCGAAGCGCGGCGTCCGCGTCAGCCTGCCGGCCGAGCGCGGTGCGCTGCAGGTCGTACAGCAAGCGGTACAGGGCAAGCGCGCTCCCAACGTGCAGGATCAGGCTGATGATGCGCTGCGCGGCGATCCCGCCCCACAGCACCTCTGTCATGGTCAGCGAAAAGTACGCCGGCAACCGCAGCTCAAGCCCGAGCGGATGGGTGGCGTAGTAGGAAAACAGGCGCCCGGAAAAGAAGATCACGTCATCGAACACCAGCGGATTGCCGAGGAACGGCAGATACAGCGCCGCGGCGAGCGCGATAACGGCGCACACGCCTCCGGCATGCCAGGCGGCGGCACGATTCATTCGAAGCGCAGCGCTTCCACCGGATTGAGGCGCGCCGCCTTGCGCGCCGGGTAGTAGCCGAAGAACACGCCGATGGCGAAGGCGAAGGCCACCGCGAGTACCACGGCCACGGGGGACAGCGCGATGCGCCAGCCGGCAATCTGCGCGATCCCGAGCGCCGCGCCGGCGCCCAGCGCGACACCGGCCAGGCCGCCGATCAGCGACAGCGTCACCGCTTCGACCAGGAATTGGCCGAGGATGTCGCGCGTGCGCGCGCCGAGCGCCATGCGCAGGCCGATTTCGCGGGTGCGCTCGGTGACCGATACCAGCATGATGTTCATGATACCGATGCCCCCCACCACCAGGGATACGGATGCGACCGCCGCCAGCAGCAGGGCCAGCACGCGGCTGGAAGCCTCCTGCGCCGCCATCACTTCCGCGAGGTTGCGCAACGAGAAATCATCCTCGGCGCCGGCCTGCAGCCGGTGGCGCTGGCGCAGCAGCTGGCGCACCTGTTCTTCGACCACCTTGGTGTCGGCGCCATCGGCGACCTTGACCCAGATGGTGCTCACGGCACGCTGCTTGGCGAGGTTCGCCGTGCCGAGCACGCGGCTGCGCGCCGTAGCGATCGGCAGCACGACGATGTCGTCCTGGTCGGTGCCCATCATGCTCTGGCCCTTGTTCTCCAGCACGCCGACCACCGTGAACGGCACGCGCTTGATGCGGATCAACTGCCCGACCGGGTCGGTATTGCCGAACAGCTGGCGCACCACGGTCTGGCCGACGAGGCACACCTTGCCTGCGCCCGTCATCTCCAGCGGTTCGAACGAGCGCCCGGCAGCGAGCGGCCATTGGCGCACGTCGAGGTACTCGGGCGTGGTGCCGTAGATCTGGGTCGCCCAGTTGGCGTTGCCCCAGATCACCTGCGCGCCGCCGCGCAGCGCGGGCGCGGCGAGTGCATCAGGAATTTCCCGGCTGATGGCGATGGCGTCGTCTTCCGACAGGGTGTAATTCGAGCCCACGCCCAGGCGCACGCCGCTTTGCGTGCGTGCGCCTGACAGGATCAGCAGCAGATTGGATCCCAGCGCCCGGATCTGCTCCTCCACGCGCGCCTGGGCGCCGGCGCCGACGGCGACCATCACAATCACCGCGGCGACGCCGATGATGATCCCCAGCATGGTCAGCGCGCTGCGCAGCTTGTTCACCGCCAGCGCCCGCAGCGCCACCTTCAGGAGCGCGCCCAGGCTCATGCGGCAGCCGCCGCCTCGATTTCGAGCAGGCGCTGCGCGTCCGCGGGCGCGGCGTTGGCCTGGTCTGCAATTACTTTGCCGTCGAGGAAGCGCAGCACGCGGCGCGCAAAGCGCGCCACGTCCGCCTCGTGCGTGACCACCAGCAGCGTGATCCCCTGCCGGTTGAGCTCCTGGAACAGGGCCATGATCTCCAGGCTGGTGCGCGAATCGAGCGCACCGGTGGGCTCGTCGGCCAGGAGCATGACGGGACGTGTCACCAGCGCCCGGGCGATGGCTACGCGCTGTTGCTGCCCACCGGAGAGCTGCTGCGGCAGGTGGCCGGCGCGCGCCGCGAGGCCCACGCGCGCCAGCATCTCCAGCGCGCGCGCGCGGCGGTCCTGGGCAGCGACGCCCGCGTAGACCAGTGGAAGCTCGACGTTCTCCAGCGCGCTGGTGCGCGCAAGTAGATTGAAATTCTGGAACACGAAGCCGATGTTGCGGTTGCGCGTGGCCGCCAGCGCGTCGCCGGCGAGCTCCGACACGCGCTGTCCGCCCAGCAGATATTCGCCGCTGCTCGGGCGATCGAGGCAGCCGAGCAGGTTCATGAAAGTCGATTTGCCCGAGCCCGAGGGGCCCATCACGGCCAGGCTTTCGCCGCGCGCGATATCCACGCTGACACCGGCCAGCGCATGGATGTCATTGTCGCCAACGCGATACACCTTCACCAGGTCTCGCGTGCGAATCAGCGGGTCGGTCATCAGAACAGGCGCAGGCGCGGCAGTCCGTCGCGCTTGTTCGCCGCGGCGGGCGACAGGCCGACGATCACCTGCGTCCCCGCGGACAGCGAGCCCTCGAGGAGTTCGGTGCTGGTGCCGTCGCTCAGGCCCAGGCGCACCTCTACGGCCTTGGGCTGTCCCGCCTCGAGCACCCACAGCCGGCCCGCGGCGGCCGGGCTGCGAGCGCCAAGCTCGCGCAGCAGCCGTTCGTAGGCTGCCTTCTGCTCGGGCCGCAGAATTTCCAGGATGCGCGCGCGCATGTCCGCGCGGACGCGCTCGCTCTGACGCTTGCGGGTTGCCTCATCGCCGTTTTCGCGCAGCTGGACCATCTTCTGGCGCAACTCCGCGAAAATCTCCTCCAGGCGCGCCTGCTGCGCGGCATCGGGCTTCACCTCTTCGGTCAGGCGATGGCGAAACTGCTGCAGCGCCTGCGAGCCCGGCTGCTGCACCGTGCCGGTGTCCGCGGCGGGCTGCGCGTCCGGGGACCCGGCGGGGCGGAAGCGCAGCGCGGCGTTCGGCACCCTGAGCGCGTTCTCGCGGTGCTCCACCACGATGCGCACATTGGCGGTCATGCCCGGGAGTAGTGACAGGTCCGGATTGCGCGCCGAGATCACCACCGTGTAACTGATGACGTTCTGCACGTTCACCGGCGACTTGCGGATCTGCACGATCTCGCCGGAGAAGCTGCGGCGCGCAAACGCGTCCACTGTGAAGGTCGCCGCCTGCCCGCCGCGCAGCCTGCCGACGTCCGCCTCGTCGATCGCCGCCTCGACCTGCATGTCGCGCAGGTCCCGGGCGATGGTGAACAGCACCGGCGCCTGCAGGCTTGCCGCGACCGTCTGCCCGGCGTCCACGTTGCGCAGGATCACCGTACCGTCCACCGGCGCGCGGATGATGGTGCGTTCGACATCGACCTGCGCCTGCTTGAGCAGGGACTCGCGCTGCTTGACGGCGGCGAGCGCGCTTTGCACCTGCGCCAGGCTGACATGGATCTGCGCCTCGACGGCCTTGAGCTGCTCGCGCGTCGCGTCGACCAGGCTGCGCGCCCGGTCGAGTTCGGCCGAAGAAACGAAGTTCTTTTCCAACAGGGATTTCTTGCGCTCGTGGTCGCGCAGCGCCTCGGCCAGCGTCACCTTGACGCGCCCGACCTCCGCATGCTGCGCGGCGAGCGCGGAGCGCGCCACGGCGACCGCGCTGTGCGCCGCGTCCAGGTCCGCGCGCGCCTGGTTGACGCGCAACTCGAACGTGGCGGGGTCGATGCGCGCGATGACCTGGTCCTGTTTCACCGCGGAATTGAAGTCGGCGTAGATCTCCTTGACCTGCCCGGAGATCTGCGACCCGACCTGCACGGTGGTCACCGCATTCAGCGTGCCGCTCGCCGCCACCACCGAAGTGAGCGGACCGCGTTCGAGCTTTGCCAGCCGGTAGCTTGCGCCCTCGGCGCCGTTGCGCTCCTGCAGCCATACGTAGCCGGCGGCGGCGCCGAACAGGACGGCAACGGCGAGCGCGATCTTGAGCAATCCGCTTTTCATGGGATGGCGCGGGTGCGCAAGTTCAAGCGCCGCGCCGCCGCCAGGCGCCCGAGCGCCCGCCGCGCTTTTCCTCGAGCCGCAGCTCGCCCATCACCATGCTGCGGTCCACCGCCTTGAGCATGTCGTAAATGGTAAGCAGGCCGACCGCGGCGGCGGCGAGCGCCTCCATTTCCACCCCGGTGGGCCCGCGGCATTCGACCGTGGCGAGGATCGAGACGCGGTTGCGGCGTTGGTCGACGATGAATTCGACGGCGGTGCGCGTGATGGCGATCGGATGGGCGAGGGGGATCAGTTCCGCGGCGCGCTTCGCCGCCTGGATGGCAGCGACGCGCGCCACGCCCAGCACGTCGCCCTTGGCGGCCTGGCCGGCGGCCAGCAGCCGCAGCGTGGGCGCCGACATGTCGATGCGGCCCGAGGCGACGGCGACGCGGTGCGTACGCGCCTTAGCGCCGACGTCCACCATGTGCGCGCTCCCGCGATGGTCGAAATGGGTCAGGCGGTGTTCCGGTCTGGGTTTGCGAGCCATGGCGGCGCCCGAATTTGAAGGGGGCGACGGTATCATATCCCCATGCGCTCAATGCCTTTCCTGTTCGTCGCTCTGGCCGCCGGTGCGTTGCCCTCCAGCCACGCGCCGGCGCAGCCGCTGCCCGAACTCGGCGACGCCGCCGGCGTTGCCATCGCGCCGCAGGTGGAAAGGCGTATCGGCGAGAGCATCGCGCGCGAGATCCGCTACCGCGACCCCGCCTACGTGGACGATGCCGAGATTACCGACTACCTCGACAACCTCGGCCGGCGCCTGCTGGCCGCGGTGCCGGGGGCGCGCCAAGATTTCGAGTTCTTCGCGGTGCGCAATTCCAGTATCAACGCTTTTGCGCTGCCCGGCGGATTCGTCGGCGTGCATACCGGCCTGCTGGTGGCTGCCGAAAGCGAGTCCGAGGTGGCGTCGGTGCTGGCGCACGAAATCGCGCACGTAACGCAGCGCCACATCGCGCGCCTGATCGGGGCGCAGCAGCAGATGCAACTGCCGAGCATGGTCGCGCTGGCCGCAGCGATCCTGCTGGGCGGCTCGCGGCCGGATCTTGCCGCCGGTGCCGCGGCGGCGGTGCAGGGCGGCGCGGTGCAGGCGCAACTGAGCTACACGCGCGATTTCGAGCGCGAGGCCGACCGCGTCGGCTTCCAGACGCTCGCTGCCGCCCGCTTTGACGTGCGCGCCATGCCGGCGTTCTTCGAGAAGATGCAGCGCACCACGCGCCTCAGCGACGACGGCGCGGTGCCCAGTTACCTGCGCAGCCATCCGATGACCGCCGAGCGCATCGCCGACGCGCAGAACCGGGCGGCCGACGCACCGTACCGCCAGCACCTGGACAGTCTTGACTTTCAACTCGTGCGCGCCAAGCTGCGTGCCGAGAGCGGCGAGGCCCGCGACGCGGTAGCGGCGTTATCAGCTGCGGTCCGTGAGCGACGATATGCCAATGAGGCCGCCGCCCGTTACGGCCTGGTGGTGGCCAGGCTGAGGGCGCAGCAGGTGCGGGAAGCGCAAGCTGATCTTGCCGCCCTGCGCGCGACCGGTGCAGCCAGCCCGATGATCGAAACCCTGGCTGCGCGGGTGCAGCTGGCGGCCGGGGACGGGGTCGGTGCATCTGCAATCCTGCAGCAGGCCCTGCAGCGCTTCCCGGGCCGCCTGCCACTGGTGTACGCGTACGCCGAGGGGCTGCTGCAGGTCGGAGGCGGGCAGGACGCCCTCGCAGCGCTCGAGCAGCCGCTGCGGCAGCACCCGGACGACGTGCGCCTGCGCGCCCTGCAGGCCAGAACCTATGCAGCGCTCGGCAAGCGGCTGCTGCAACACCAGGCGCAGGCGGAGCTTTACGTGCTGCGGGGCAGCATGCCGGCCGCGATCGAGCAATTGCGGCTCGCCCAGGCCGCCGGGGACGGTAACTTCTATGAATTGTCGGCGGTCGAGGCCCGGCTCAAGGAACTGCGCGCGCGGCACGCGCAGGAGCAGCGCGACGCAAAGCGCTGATCAGGCGCGGGTGACCTCGCGCGCGTCGGAGTACGCCTCGTAGAGCAGGTCAAAGGTTTTTTCGGCTTCGCGCAACAGCTCGTTGTCGCTGGACGCGCGCCGCACCGCGCCCTGCAGCAGCGTCTGCACCCCGGCGGCCTCGGGCACCGGTGTACCGCGTACCTCGAGAAAATGCACGATGGCGCCGATGCGCAAAAGCGCGGCATGGGCGCCGAGGCCGAACTGCGGCAGCATCTGCTCGAAAGTGATGCGTGCGTCGCTGTTGCCGAAGCGTGCGCCCTCGAAAGCGAAACCGATCGCTTGCGGCGGGCACGCGGCGCCTTTGTCCAGCCACTGCAGCTTCGCCTCCGCATCGATGAAGCGCCTGATCAGCCAGGCACAGGCGAGCCGGTCTGCCCATAAGGGCCGGCGCGTGGCCCAGGTGCGGCCCAGCATCGGCTCGTCGGCCTTGACGGTCGTGCCGGCCTGCGTCGGAAACAGCAGTTGTCTGACTGCCGCTTCCGCTTCGGCGAGCGCGTGTTCGGTGCGCCCGCGCGCCTCGGTCGGGAAGAAATCGAGTGCTGCAATCGCCTCGAAGTCGCGCCGCTGCTTGTGCAGCACGCGCGAGATCGCAGAAGCATCGGAAACGCCGTAGCCCACGCGCAGACTGCGGATGATCTTGGTCAACTCGTCGTAGCGCGCCGAGCGGTCGAAAAAGCGGCGCAATTGCGCCTGCTGGAGGGCGTTCGCGGCCTCTACGCGCAACACGCTGGCGATGCCCGCATTCTGGGACACATACTGGGCGAGACGCTCGAGGGCATGGCGGTTGGCCGCCGAGTCGGGCAGCAGGTACACGCCTTCGCGCATCACGGCGGCGCCCAGCGATTCGAGCGTTCGCAGCATGCGCATGCGGCCTGCCGGGTCTTCCGTCGGCAGCTGCGTGACGGTCACCAGCCAGCGGCTGTCCGCGGCCGGAGCGTCGTGCGCGGTCGCGTGGCGTTCCGATTCCATGGCGCGCGGCGATTATTGCACAGCGCGTCGGGCCTGATATATAACTGTTGGTCATGGCGCAAGCGGCGCGTTGGATTCGTGTGTGCACTGCCGGGGAGCCACGGCGGCCCTCGACGAGCGCGGGACTGGCGGCGGCGCAGTGCGCGGCGGCTGATCCGATTCTGCTGTGGATGCATGGCGGGGGCGAAAGTGCTTTTGCATTGATCGCCCCGCAGCGTCTGGCGCCAGGGCGCGCGTGGCGATGGGCGGCATGGGGGGCGATGCCGGCGGTCGCGACGTGCCGCCAATACGGACTGCCGGCCTACCTGCAGGACGCGGCGATCTGGCTGCACGGCAGGGAAGTCGCCTGCGTCAGCGCACAGCAGGTGGGGGCGTGCGCGGTCATCGAGGCGAGTTTCCCGGAGCATCTCGCGGCCGCGCCGGGCTTGGAGGCGGCGTTCAGGGCGCGCGTCGAGGCGCAGCACGGGTGGCAGTTCTATACCGCGTGGCCGGTGGGCGAGGAGGAACGGCCGTGGTAAGCAGGCGCGGTTGGCTGCAGGGCGCCACGGCGCTGCTTCTGGTGCGCGACGCGCTTGGCGCAGGCAGTGTGGAAAAGGGCGTGTATCGCGTGCGGGGCGATGCGCGCGTCAACGGCTTGCCGGCGCATCGAGGCGTGCAGGTCAAGCCTGGCGACGCGGTGACCACCCATGCAGGCAGCGAGATCGTGTTCGTGGTCAACCGTGACGCTTTCCTGCTGCGGGCGAACTCGCGCTTCGAAGTCGGCAGCGCCGCCGCAGACCTGTTCCGCGTCGCCACCGGGGCGCTGCTGTCGGTATTCCAGCCTGGCGAGCGCAAGACGCTGCGCGTTCAGAACGCGACCATCGGCATCCGCGGCACCGGGATCTACGTCGAGAGCGGGGTGGACAAGACCTACGTCTGTACCTGCTACGGTGAAGCCGAGCTGGTCCCGGAGCACGATCCCGCGGCGGGTGAGACGGTGCGAGCCAGGCGTCATGACCAGCCGCGCTACATCATGTCCAAGGGCGCGCCACAGATGCTCATGAAGGCGCCGGTGATCAACCACAGCGATGCGGAGCTGACGCTGCTCGAATCGCTCGTCGGGCGCAGCCCGCCCTTCGATCCGGCGGACTACGGCAGGTACTAGTTCAGGCGCGCGGCCCGATGCCGAGCCGCTCGTACACCGGGCGGATCTCGCGCCGGATCGCGGGCAGGCGCGCCAGGTAGGCGAGCGAGGCGCACAGCGCGAACGCGCCGCCAGCGGCCAGGGCCGCAGGCGGGCCGATGTACAGTGCCGCCCAGCCGGCGGCGAGCGCTCCGATCGGACTCATGCCGAGGAACGACATGATGTAGAGGGCGGCAACGCGCGCGCGCAGACGGTCCTCGACGATCGTCTGCAGAATGGTGTTGATCGACCCTGCGGTCAGCATCATGCCCATGCCGGATATATAGACCAGCGGCAGCGCGGCCCACAGTTGCGTGCACCTGGTGTACGCGATCACCGCGGCGCCGGCCGCCGCGCCGGCCCAGCCGATCACCGTGAGCAGCCCGCGCACCGTCGGGCGCAGCGCGAGGTAAAGCATGCCCGACACGGCACCCAATCCGCCGGCACCGATCAGCCAGCCGAGGGTCTGCGAATCCCCGCCGAACACGTCGCGCGCGAAAAAGGGCGCCAGCGCCTGCATGGGCTGCACCCCGATGCTGACGGCCGCGAGCAGCAGCAAGGCGCTGCGCGAGGGCAAAAAGCCGTAGGCCCAGCGAAAACCCGCGGCAAGCTGCGCCAGCCATCCCTCGCTCGTTCTCTCGGGAACGCGTGCACGCACCCGCACCACAGCGAGTGCCCCCAGGATTGCCACGTAGGACGCGCTGTTCAGCGCGAAGCTCCAGACCTCGCCGGCGAGCGCGATGACCGCGCCGCCCACCATCGGCCCGATGAAGCGCGCGCCGTTCATCAGCATGGACTGGAACGCGATGGCGTTCGGCAGGTCGGACCGGCCGTCTACCAGCTCGATCAGGAAGGATTGACGCGCCGGGCTGTCGAAGGCGTTGACGATGCCGAGCACCAGGTTGCCGGCGATCAGGTGCCAGGGCTGGATCTGGCCGGAAGCGACCAGCGCCAGCATGGCGAGCGACTGGCTAAGC
>JAABQT010000046.1 GCA_011391295.1 Betaproteobacteria bacterium | reverse complement strand
TAACATATCTAAAGTAATCTAGTCCAAGCACGGATTGAAAGCAACCACTTACGCCTGCCGGCTGATCGAGGCACGACTCTGAGCGCGGCCACCGCGAGCGCGCTCGAGCGCTTGTTCGCCGACGGCGGCCCGCTCGCCGAGCAGATTCCGGGCTACCGCCTGCGCCCGCAGCAGCTCGAGATGGCGCGCGCGATGCTCGAGGCCATCGACCGGTCCGAGCCGCTGGTGGCGGAGGCGGGTACCGGGACCGGGAAGACGCTTGCCTACCTGGTGCCGGCGCTGCTTGCGGGCGGCAAGGTGATCGTGTCCACCGGCACCAAGACCCTGCAGGATCAGCTCTACGACCGCGACCTGCCGGCGGTGCGCGCGGCGCTCGCCTCGGGCGCGGTGACCGCGCTGCTCAAGGGCCGCGCCAATTACGTGTGCCTGCACCGCCTTGAGCGCGCCAACGCGGAAGCGCGCCTCGGTAGCCGCGAGGAAGCGGCGCAGCTGCGGAGCATCGAGCGCTACGCCGCAGTGAGTGCGAGCGGCGACCGCGCCGAGCTGCTCGACGTGCCCGATGACGCGCCGGTGTGGCAGCACGCGACCTCGACGCGCGAGAACTGCCTGGGCCAGGAGTGCCCGCGCTACCGGGACTGCTTCGTGATGAAGGCGCGCCGCGGCGCGCTCGCCGCGGACGTGGTGGTGGTCAACCACCATCTGTTCTTCGCCGACGTGGTGCTGCGCGACGAAGGCGTGGCCGAGCTGCTGCCCTCCTGCAACACCCTGATCTTCGACGAGGCGCACCAGCTGCCGGACACGGCGCGACTGTTCTTCGGCGAGAGCGTCTCCACCGGCCGGCTGATCGAGCTCGCGCGCGACGCGCGGCTCGAGCTGCGCGCGGCGGGCGGCGCGGTCCCGGAGTTCGAAGTGCTCGCCGGGCGCATGGACAAGGCGGCCCGCGACCTGCGGCTCGCGTTCGACACGGAGGGCGCGCGCCTGTCCTGGGCGCAGGCCGCGGCGCGGCCGCAGTTCGGCAGCGCCCTCGGCGCGCTCGAAGCCGGGCTGTCCGCATTGGCCGCCGGGCTCAACGCGCAGGCCGAACGCTCGGAGGGGCTCGCCTCCTGCGCGCGGCGCGCAGCCGAGGCGCGCGCAACGCTCGCGGGCCTGGTCGCGGCCGAGGGCGCGCAGCAGGTGCGCTGGGTCGAGGTGTTCGGCCATGCATTGCAGCTGCACCTCACGCCGCTCTCCAGCGCCGAGCTGTTCCGCCGCCAACTCGAGGAACGGCCGCGCGCCTGGATTTTCACCTCGGCGACGCTGTCGGTGGGCGAGGATTTTTCGCACTTCAAGGGCGAACTGGGTCTGGAGCACGCTGCCGCGCGCAGCTGGCCGAGCCCCTTCGACTTCGCCAACCAGGGGTTGCTGTACGTGCCGCGCGAGATGCCCGCCGATCCCAACGAGGCCGGGTTTACGGAGGCGGTGGTGAACGCCGCCTTGCCGGTGATCGAGGCGAGCGGCGGACGGGCGTTTCTCCTCTTCTCCACGTTGCGCGCGCTGCGCCGCGCGCACGAACTGCTGCGCAATCGCGTCGCCTTTCCGCTGCTGGTGCAGGGCACCGGCTCGCGCAGCGAACTGCTGTCGAGGTTTCGCGAGCTGGGCAACGCGGTGCTGCTGGGCAGTGCCTCGTTCCGGGAGGGCGTGGACGTGCGTGGCGAGGCGCTGTCGGTGGTGATCATCGACAAGCTGCCCTTCGCGCCGCCCGACGACCCGGTGCTGGCGGCGCGCATCGAGGCGCTGAAAGCGCGCGGCGGAAATCCGTTCACCGAATTCCAGCTGCCGCAGGCCATCCTGCAGCTCAAGCAGGGCGCGGGCCGGCTGATCCGCGACCAGACCGATCGCGGCGTGCTGATGCTGTGCGATCCGCGCCTGTACAGCAGGCCTTACGGGCGGCTGGTGCGCGCCAGCCTGCCGCCGATGAAGCCGACCCGCGAACTCGCCGAAGTGCGCGCGTTCTTCGCTAGAATCGGCGCATGAAAATACTCATCACCGGCGGCGGCGGTTTTCTCGGTTCGAGGCTGGCAGCGGCGCTGTTGGCGCGCGGCAAGCTCGGCGGGCAGGCGATCAGCGGCATCACGCTGCTGGACGGCGCCTTCCCGCCCGCGCTGCCGCAGGACGCGCGCGTCAAGGCGGTGACCGGCGATGTTTCGGATGCCAAGGTGCTCGCGAGCGTGTGCGCGGCGGATACCGCGGCGGTGTTTCATCTTGCCGCGGTGGTGAGCGGCGCGGCGGAGGCGGATTTCGACCTGGGCATGCGCGTCAATCTGAAGGGCACGGAACTGCTGTTGGAGCAGTTGCGCAAGTCCACGAAACCGCCGCGGGTCGTCTACACCAGCTCCGTCGCGGCGTTCGGCGGGAATCTCCCGCCGGTGCTGGACGATTCCACCATCGCCAACCCGCAGACCTCCTACGGCACGCAGAAGGTGATCGGCGAATACCTGATGAACGACTATTCGAGGAAAGGTTTTCTGGACGCTCGCTCGCTGCGCCTGCCGACCATCGTGGTGCGCGCGGGCAAGCCGAACGCGGCCGCCTCGTCGTTTGCGAGCGGCATCATCCGCGAGCCCCTCAATGGCGTGGTGTCCGAATGCCCGGTGGCGCCGGAGACCGGCGTCTGGCTGCTCTCGCCGCGGCGCGTGGTGGAGGCCTTCATCCACGCCTGGGAGCTGGCGCCCGAGGCCTGGGGCACGCAGCGCTGGCTGAACCTGCCGGGCATCACCGCGAGCGTGGCGCAGATGGTCGAGGCGCTGAAAAAAGTCGCCGGCGACACGGTGGCCAGGCGCGTGGTCTACAAGGCCGACGCGCGTATCCAGTCGATCGTGAAAACCTGGCCGGTGAACTTTCGCACGCCGCGCGCGCTGGAGATGGGCTTCAAACCCGACGCAGACGTCCAGACGCTGATCCGAGATTACATTGCGGACGAAAAAATAAAGCCTGCCTGATGCCTCACCAGTCCGGATCCCAGATGCGCCACCAGGCGACATCGCGCTTCACCGGACCCTTGAAGTAGGGGCTGTCGGGGAAATTCTTGCGCATCACGCGCTCGGCGTCGGCGCGCAGGTCGGCGAGCCCCAGCGCGCCGTAGGCCTGCATCAGGAGGAACATCGCTTCTTCGGTGGCCGGCGCCTGCGGGAAGTTGGCCACCGCCTGCTGCGCGCGGTTGGCCGCCGCGAGGTACGCGCCGCGCTTCATGTAGTAGCGCGCCACGTGCACCTCGTGCCGCGCGAGCGCGTTGACCAGGTAGCGCATGCGCGCGGCGGAATCCTCCGCGTACTTCGACTCGGGAAAGCGCGTCACCACCTCGCGGAACGACGCGAAGGCCTCCTGCGCCGCCTTGGGGTCGCGCTCGGCCATGTCGGGATCGGCGAGGAACGCGAGCAGGCCGTCGTCTTCGGTGAAATTGATCAGGCCCTTGAGGTAGTAGGCGTAATCCACGCTGTCGTGGTTGGGGTAGAGCTTGATGAAGCGCTCGGCGGCGGCGATCGCCGAGGCGCGCTCGCGATCCTTCCAGTACGCGTAGGCGATTTCGAGCTGCGCCTGCTGCGCGTAGCGCCCGTAGGGATAGCGTGCCTCGAGTTTCTGCAGGTACTTGATCGCCTTGGGCCAGTCGCGCTGCGCGCCGGCATCGCGCGCCTCGCCATACAGGCGCTGCGCCGACCAATCGGCGGTCTCGTCGGGCGGCTCGGATGTGGCGCAGCCCGCGAGGAACAGCGCGGCGGCGGCGGCGAGAGCAAGTACACTGGAGCGCATGGGCGCGAATTATAGCGACGAGGGCAATCAGGACTGGGACGCTTCCTTCATCGCGCCGATGAGCGCGGTGGTGCCGCGCGACTTCGGTGGCATGCGCTTGGACCTCGCGCTGGCGCGCTTGTTCCCGCAATACTCGCGCAACCGCCTGCAGGTCTGGCTCGCCGCCGGGCACATTCGCCTGGACGGGGCGCGCGGAGAATCCAGCCAGGCCGTGCGCGGCGGCGAGCGCGTGGATCTGGCGCCACCCGCTGCGCCGGATGCGGCGCCGCAGGCGCAGCGCATGCCGCTCGCCATCGTGCACGAGGACGCCGACCTGATCGTCATCGACAAGCCCGCCGGCCTGGTGGTACATCCGGGCGCGGGCGTGCCGGACGGCACGCTGATGAACGGGCTGTTGGCGCATTGCCCGGCGCTCGCCGGCGTGCCGCGCGCGGGCATCGTGCATCGCCTGGACAAGGACACCACCGGCCTGCTGGTGGTGGCGAAGACCGTGGAGGCGCAGGTGAGCCTGGTGCGCCAGCTCGAGAGCCGCAGCATGCGCCGCGTCTACCTCGCTGTGGTGCAGGGGGATCCGCCCACCAGCGGCATGATCGACGCACCGCTGGGCCGCGACACGCGCGCGCGCACGCGCATGGCGGTGACGCGGCGCGGCAAGGACGCGGTGACGCGTTACCGCGTGCTGGAGCGCTATGGCCACGCGGCGCTGGTCGAATGCCGGCTGGAGAGCGGCCGCACGCACCAGATCCGCGTGCATTTCCAGCACATCCGCCACCCGATCGTCGGCGACGGCGTATACCGGCGCGGCACGCGCCACGGCGTGGCGTTCGGGCGCCAGGCGCTGCACGCGGTCGAGCTGTCGCTGGCGCACCCGCGCGGCGGCAAGACCGTGACATGGCGCGCGGAACCTCCGGCCGATTTCCAGCGCCTGCTGAAGACCCTGCGCGATGATCGTCCCTGACTGGCCGGCGCCGGCGCGCGTGCGCGCGCTGGTGAGCACGCGCGGCGAGGGCGACCCGCCGCTGCCGGCGGCACCCGCCTGGCTTAGTCAGGTGCATGGCACGCAGGTGGTGGATGCGCGGCACGCGGCCGGCGAACCGCAGGCCGATGCGGCATACGCGCGCGACGCGCTCGTGGTCTGCGCGGTGAAAGCCGCCGATTGCATGCCGGTGCTGCTCGCCGATGATGCGGGTAGCGCGGTCGCGGCCGCGCATGCCGGCTGGCGTGGGCTATGCAACGGCGTCATCGAAGCCACGGTGGAGGCGATGCAGACCCAGCCGCGCTCGATGCTGGCCTGGCTCGGACCGGCGATCGGTCCCCAGGCTTACGAAGTGGGCGATGAAGTGCGCGATGCGTTCCTCGCGCGCGACGCGCAGGCCGCCGCGGCGTTCACGCCGCACCGGCCCGGCCACTGGCTGCTCGACCTGTACGCGGTGGCGCGCCAGCGGCTCGCCGCGCGCGGCGTGACGCGCGTGTACGGCGGCGGGTTCTGCACGTACTCGGATCCGGCGCGCTTCCCGTCCTGGCGGCGCGACGGCACGCGCGAGCGCATTGCTGCATACGTCTGGTTAGAATCGCGCTTCCCATGAGGACCCTCGCCTCGCTCCCATGACCCTGACCTGGATCGTCCTGGCGAGTCTTGTCGGCGGGTTGCTGTCGGTGGGCGCCGCCGCCTTCGCGCTGATGCTGCATGCTTCCTGGCTGCCGATGCTGGTGTCGTTCGCCATCGGCACGCTGCTCGGCGCGGCCTTCCTGGAGGTCGTCCCGCACGCCTTCGAGGCGGGTGACGCGCACCAGGCGGCGAGCGCGATCCTCGGCGGCATCCTTGGCTTCTTCCTGCTGGAGAAACTGCTGCTGTGGCGCCATTCGCACGATCACGAGGCCGGCGCCGAGCCCAGCCACCATCACGAGCACTCGCGTGCCGGGCTCCTGATCGTGGTCGGCGACACGGTGCACAATTTCGTCGACGGCATCCTCATCGCCGCCGCGTTCCTGCAGAGCCCCGAACTCGGCCTGATCACCGCCATCGCCATCGTCGCGCACGAGATTCCGCAGGAGGTCGGCGACTTCATGGTGCTGCTGCACGCGGGCTATTCGCGCGCGAAGGCCTTCGCCATGAACCTGCTGTCGTCGGCCGGGACGCTCGTGGGCGGGGTGTTGGGCTATTTCACGCTGTCGGATTTCGAGGCTTGGGAGGCGACCCTGCTCGGCATCGTCGCGGCGAGCATGATCTACGTCGCGGTGGCCGACCTGATCCCGGGTCTGCACAAGCGTCCGGAACTGCGCGCCACTGCGGCGCAGGCCGTGCTGATCGCAATGGGCGTCGGGGTCATTGCGTTGGTCAGGGTCCTGATCAGCAACGGCCATTGAGGCGCCGGCCGGGCGCGATTGACCGGTCAGTTTGTGCGGTGCAAAATACCGCGGCTTGAATCCCGCACAGTCCCCTGAGGCCTTCCTCGCATCCATCGCGCAGGCCGGCAACGACATGGCGAAAAACTGGCTGCAACTGGCGACCGGCGCGCCAAGCCAGCCGCAGCCGCTGGACTACCTCGCGCGCCTGAGCCGCGATCCCGAGCGCGTCGGCGCGCTGCAGGCCGGCTACCTCGAGAAGCAGGCAAAGCTTTGGAACGCGCTCGCCGCCGGCAAGGCCCCTGATGCGGATGCGCGGCCCGAGGCCGGGGACCGGCGCTTTGCCGCGAAGGAATGGCGCGACAACCCGTACTACAGCTACCTGAGGCAGTCCTACCTGCTGGCGGGCGAATTCCTCGGGCAACTGGTGGACAGCGCCGAGCTCGAAGGGCAGGCCAAGGAGCGGCTGCGCTTCACCGTGCAGCAATGGGTGGACGCGATGAGTCCGGAGAATTTCGCCGCCACCAATCCCGAGGTCCTGCGCGACGTGCAGGCGACGCGCGGCGAGAGCCTCGCGCGCGGCCTGGCCAACCTGCTTGCCGACGCCGGCAAGGGCCGCATCAGCCAGACCGACGAGGGCGCCTTCGAATTGGGGCGCAATCTCGCCGTCACGCCGGGCCAGGTGGTGCACGAGAACGCGCTGATGCAGCTGATCCAGTATGCCCCCGCCACGGCGCAGGTAGCCAAGCGCCCGCTGGTGATGGTCCCGCCCTGCATCAACAAGTACTACATCCTCGACCTGCAGCCGGAAAACTCGTTCGTGCGCTACGCGGTGGGGCGGGGGCACACCGTGTTCATGGTGTCCTGGCGCAACGTCGGACCGGAGCAAGGCGCGCGCACTTGGGACGATTACCTCGAGATGGGCGTGCTGGAAGCCTTGCGCTGCGCGCGCGAGATCACGGGTGCCGATCGCGTGAACGCGCTGGGTTTTTGCGTCGGCGGCACGCTGCTTGGCACGGCGCTCGCCGTGCTGGCGGCCAGGGGCGAGGACCTGGTGGAAAGCGTCACCTACCTCACCACCATGCTGGATTTCTCGGAACCGGGGCAGATCGGACTGTTCGTGGACCAGGCGAGCGTGGCGCAGCGTGACGCAACGCTGGGGCGGGGCGGCATCCTGCCCGGCGCGGAACTGGCGGCCGTGTTCTCCAGCCTGCGTGCCAACGACCTGATCTGGCCCTACGTAGTGAACAACTACCTCAAGGGCGGCAGGCCCGCGGCCTTCGACCTGCTGCACTGGAATGCGGACAGCACCAATCTGCCGGGCCCGATGGTCTGCACCTACCTGCGCGACACCTACCTCGAGAACAAGCTGCGCGTGCCCGGCGCGACGATCAGCCTCGGTGTGCCGGTGGATCTCGGCCGGGTGGACCGGCCGAGCTTCATCGTCGCCACGCGTGAGGACCACATCGTGCCCTGGCGCTCGGCCTACCGCTCACTTGGCTTGCTCGGCGGCGATAAGACCTTCGTACTGGGCGCGAGCGGCCACGTCGCGGGGGTGATCAACCCTGCGGCGAAGAACCGCCGCAGCTACTGGGCGGGCGCACCCTATCCGCAGGACCCGGAAGCCTGGCTGCAACGCGCGGCCGAGCGCCCGGGGAGCTGGTGGCCGCAGTGGGCCGGCTGGCTCGGGCAGTACGGCGGCGGCACGCGCAAGGCGCGCAAAAAACCGGGCAACGCGCGCTACCCGGCGATCGAGCCGGCGCCCGGCCGCTACGTCAAACAGAAAGCAAATTAGGCAAACCAGGGGAGCGACATGGAAGACATCGTGATCGTCGGCGCGGCACGCAGCGCCATCGGAAAATTCGGCGGCACGCTGGCGCGCACGCCGGCGTCCGACCTGGGGGCGCACGTGATGCGCAAGCTCCTCGAGCGCGCGGGCGTCAAGCCCGACCAGGTGTCGGAAGTGATCCTCGGCCAGGTCCTGTCCGCCGGCGTGGGCCAGAACCCCGCGCGCCAGGCGGCGATCAGGGCGGGCCTGCCCGACATGATTCCGGCGATGACCATCAACAAGGTGTGTGGTTCCGGGCTCAAGGCGGTGATGCTCGCCGCCCAGTCGGTGGCCAACGGTGACGCCGACGTGGTGGTCGCCGGCGGCCAGGAGAACATGAGCGCGGCGCCGCACCTGCTGAACGGATCGCGCGACGGCTTTCGCATGGGCGACGCGAAGATGATCGACTCGATGGTCGTCGACGGCCTGTGGGACGCCTTCAACCAGTACCACATGGGCGTCACCGCGGAGAACGTGGCCAAGGAGTATGTGGTCACGCGCCTGGAGCAGGACGAGTTCGCGGTGAAAAGCCAGAACAAGACCGAGGCCGCACAAAACGCCGGCCGCTTCAAGGACGAGATCATCCCTTTCGAGATCCCGTCGAAGAAGGGGCCCACGGTGTTCGCCGCCGACGAGTACCCGCGCCATGGCGCGACGCTCGAGGCGATGCAGGCGCTCAAGCCCGCGTTCGACAAGAACGGCTCGGTGACCGCGGCCAACGCTTCCGGCATCAACGACGGCGCGGCGATGGTAATCGTCACCAGCGCGCGCAAGGCGAAGGAACTGGGCCTGAAGCCCATCGCGCGCATCAAGGCCTTCTCCTCCGCGGGGGTGGATCCGAAATACATGGGCATGGGCCCGGTGCCGGCCTCCAAGCGCTGCCTCGCGCGCGCCGGCTGGGAGCCCAAGGACCTCGATCTGATGGAGATCAACGAGGCCTTCGCGGCGCAGGCCATCGCCGTCAACCGCCAGATGGGCTGGGACACCTCGAAGGTGAACGTGAACGGCGGCGCCATCGCGCTCGGCCACCCGATCGGCGCCTCGGGCTGCCGCATCCTGGTGACGCTGTTGCACGAGATGCAAAAGCGCGACGCGAGGAAGGGCCTCGCCTCGCTGTGCATCGGCGGGGGCATGGGCGTCGCCCTGGCGGTGGAGCGATGAGCGCGGTGCTGGAGCGCCAGCGCGGCGCCGGGGCGCAGGCCAGGCCCGTGGCGACGCGCATCGCGTTCGTCACCGGCGGCATGGGCGGCATCGGCACCGCGATCTGCCGGCGCCTCGCGGCCACCGGGCACACCGTGGTGGCGGGCTGCCTGCCGGGCTACGACAAGAAGGCCGAATGGCTGGAGGCGATGCGCCGCGAAGGCATGCGCGTGCACGCCGCCGAGGGCGACGTGTCCGCATTCGAGAGCTGCGCGAAGATGTTCACCCAGGTGCGCTCGGTGGTCGGACCGGTGGACATCCTGGTCAACAATGCCGGCATCACGCGCGACAGCGTGTTCAAGCGCATGACCGAGCAGGACTGGATGGCGGTGATCAACACGAATCTCAACAGCGTGTTCAACGTCACGCGCCAGGTGATCGACGGCATGAGCGACCGCGGCTGGGGACGCATCATCAACATCTCGTCGGTGAACGCGATCAAGGGCCAGTTCGGGCAGACCAACTACTCCGCGGCCAAGGCCGGCATGGCGGGCTTTTCCAAGGCGCTGGCGCAGGAGGTGGTGAGAAAGGGCGTCACCGTCAACACCGTATCGCCGGGCTACGTCGAGACCGACCTGGTGATGGCGATGCGCGCCGAGGTGC
>JAABQT010000045.1 GCA_011391295.1 Betaproteobacteria bacterium | reverse complement strand
GCATCGGCAGCGACGTGCAGCGGGGTTTCGCGGAGGGCGCTTACCACGCGTTGCTCGACGATGCCGGCTACCCGCGTGCCGGCATCCTGCCGCCGCGCAAGCAGGCCGAGCCCAAGCCGGCGCCGCCGGGGGCGCCCGCCGCGGCAGCGGAGGAATCGTCCGCGCCTCCGAGCGGCCCGTACTCGCCCCGCTAGCGCGCAGCGCGTCGCCGCCATGAGGCTCGCGACGTGGAACGTCAATTCCATCAAGGTCCGGTTGCCGCAGCTGCTCGACTGGCTGCGCGCCGCGTCGCCCGACGTCGTCTGCCTGCAGGAACTGAAGACGGAAGAGCCGAAATTTCCGCGCGCCGAAATCGAGGCGGCGGGCTACGCCTGCGCGGTCAGCGGGCAGAAGACCTACAACGGCGTCGCCATTGTTTCGCGCACGCCGCCGGTCGACGTGATCGCCGGCATCCCGGGCTTTGCCGACGAGCAAAGGCGCGTGATCGCAGCGACGGTGGACGGCGTGCGCGTGGTCTGCGCCTATTGCCCGAACGGCCAGGCGGTGGGTTCGGAGAAATACCAGTACAAGTTGCGCTGGTTGGCGGCGCTCAGGGACTATCTGGCCGCAGAATTGAACAACCACCCGCGGCTCGCGGTGGCGGGCGATTTCAACGTCGCCCCGGAAGACCGCGACGTGCACGACCCCAAGGCCTGGGAAGGGCAGGTGCACGTGTCGGCGCCCGAGCGTGCCGCGTGGCGGGCGCTGCTCGAGCTGGGTCTGAAGGACAGTTTCCGCCTGTTCGAGCAACCGGAGAAGATCTACTCGTGGTGGGACTACCGCATGCTGGGATTTCGGCGCAACGCCGGCCTGCGCATCGATCACGTCCTGCTCTCGGCGCGCCTGGCGCAGGCCTGCACTGCCAGCAGCATCGACAAAGCGCCGCGCAAGCTCGAGCGTCCCTCGGACCACGCGCCGGCGCTGGCCGAGTTCGGCGCGGGGGCCTGAGTGTTGCCGGCGCACGCGATCGGCCGGCTCGGCTTCAGGCGCTGGTACGAGCGCGAGCTGCTCCTCGGCCATGGCTGGCTGATCGCCTGCCTGATTTGCGGGTTCGCGGTGTTCGCGCTGCTGGAAGACCTGAGCCACAGCTCTGCGGGCTTCGGGCCGGCGCTCGTCCTCGGCGCCGCATTTGCCGCGGGCTGGATTACCTGCTACGCCCTGCATCGATACCTGCAGATGCTGTTGCGCGCCCAGCACCTCGCCGAGCGTTCGACCTGCAAGCGCTGCGGCGCCTACGGCCGCTATCGGCTGGTCGGTGCGACCAGCGCGTCGATGATCGTGTGCTGCCGCAACTGCGGCAACGAGTGGACGATCGACTAACGTCTAGTCGATGCGCTCGTAGGCGGGCAGCGTGAGGAACTCGACGTAGGTATCGTCGGAGGTGATCTTCTCGAACAGCGCGGCGCTCTCGGAGAAGTTGCCCGCGGCCCAGGCTTCCTCCCCGACGTATTGCCTGACCTTGGGAAGCTCCTCCGCGAGCAGATGCCGGAACAGCGCCTTGGTGACGCGCCGTCCGTCGTCGAGCGTGCCTTTGTCGCTGCGGATCCACTGCCAGATCTGCGAGCGCGAAATTTCCGCCGTCGCCGCGTCCTCCATCAGGTTGAACACCGGTACGCAGCCGTTGCCGGCGAGCCAGGCGCCGAGGTACTGGATGCCCACCGAGATGTTGTTGCGCAGGCCGGCTTCGGTGATCGGCGCCTCGGGGCGGAAATCGAGCAGCTCCCTCGCGGTCACGTGCACGTCGGGGCGCTGCTTCTGGTACTGATTGGGTCCCGGCATGTGCTGGTCGAACACCGCCCTCGCCACCGGCACCAGCGCCGGATGCGCCACCCAGGTGCCGTCGCAGCCGTCGGTGACTTCGCGCAGCTTGTCGGCGCGCACCTTTTGCATCGCTGCGTCGTTGGCCGCTGCGTCGTTCTTGATCGGGATCTGCGCCGCCATGCCGCCCATCGCAGGCGCGCCGCGGCGATGGCAGGTCTTCACCAGCAGCAGCGCGTAGGCGCGCAGGAACGGCGCGGTCATCGTCACCTGCGCGCGGTCGGCGAGGCAGAAATCCTTGTTGGAGCGGAATTTCTTGATGCAGGAAAAGATGTAGTCCCAGCGGCCGATGTTGAGGCCCGCCGAGTGATCCTTCAGTTCCCACAGGATCTCGTCCATCTCGAACGCCGCCACCACGGTCTCGATCAGGCAGGTGGCCTTGATCGAACCGTGCGCAACGCCGAGCTCCTTCTGCGCCAGCGTGAACACGTCGTTCCACAGGCGCGCCTCGAGATGTGATTCCATCTTCGGCAGGTACAAGTAGGGGCCCGAGCCGCGCGCCAGCAGCTCCTTCGCGTTGTGGAAGAAGTACAGCGCGAAATCGAACAGGGCGCCCGAAATCGGCTTGCCGTCCACCTTCACGTGCTTCTCGTCCAGGTGCCAGCCGCGCGGCCGCGGGATCAGCACCGCCGTCCGCTCGTTCAGGCTGTAGCTCTTGTCGCCCTGCACCAGGGCGATCGTGCGGCGCACTGCGTCGCGCAGATTGATCTGGCCGTCGACCATGTTGTGCCAGGTCGGGCAATTCGCGTCCTCGAAATCGGCCATGAAGGTGGACGCACCGCAGTTCAGCGCGTTGATCACCATCTTGCGATCGGTCGGCCCGGTGATCTCCACGCGCCGGTCGAGCAGGTCGGGCGGCTGCGGCGAGATGTTCCACTCGGTATCGCGGAGCTGTCTGGTTTCGGCCAGGAAATCAGGCAGCTTGCCGGCGTCGAATTCAGTCTGGCGCGCCGCGCGGCGCGCCAGCAGTTCCCGCCTGCGCGCATCGAACCGGCGATGCAAACCAGCGACGAAACCGAGCGCCTCCGGGGTCAGAATCTGCGCGAACTCGGGCGTGATGCGCGCCGAAATGGAGACACCTTCAAACACAGGATTGGCGCTTGGCATTGCCGCATTCTATGCACTGAAATGTGGCGCTGCAACATGAAATGGCAGCGCAACCGGAGTAGTGTTCAATTCAATCAGCGGCGTTCCATTTCACATCGTGAGATCGCCCAACTTTGGAGTCTGCGCATGCCCGGTCCATTGAAGATCCTGATCCTTGGCGCGTCCTACGGCTCGCTCCTGGCAACCAAGCTGCTGCTTGCCGGGCACACGGCGAAGCTGGTTTGCCTCCCAAATGAAGTCGAGCTGTTCAACAGGGAAGGTGCGCGCGTGCGTATGCCGGTCAAGGGCCGCGACGGGCTGGTGGAGGTCGATTCGCGCAAGCTGCCGGGGAAACTCTCCGCCGATGGCCCGCTGGCGGTCACTCCCGCCGACTACGACCTGGTGGTGTTGGCCATGCAGGAGCCGCAATACCGCTCCGCGGGCGTGCGCGAGCTGCTCGACGCGGTGGCGAAGGCAAAGGTGCCTTGCATGTCCATCATGAACATGCCGCCGCTGCCCTACCTGTCGCGCATTCCAGGCGTCGCGGTCGCGGCCTGCAGGAACTGCTACGCCGATCCCGCGGTCTGGGACAGCTTCGATCCGGCGCTGATGACGCTATGCAGCCCGGATCCGCAGGCCTTTCGCCCACCCGAGGAAAAAGCGAACGTGCTGCAGGTGCGCTTGCCCACGAACTTCAAGTCGGCGCATTTCCCCTCGCCCGCGCACACCGCGATCCTGCGCCGGCTGGAAGCGGACATCGAGGCGGCGCGCTTCGACACCGGATCGGAGAAGCTCGACTTGCCCGTGAAACTCAAGGTGCACGACTCGGTGTTCGTGCCCCTGGCGAAATGGGCGATGCTGATGGCGGGCAACTACCGCTGCATTACCAGGGCCGGGATCCGCTCCATCAAGGATGCCGTGCATACGGATGCAGCGGAGTCGCGGGCGGTGTACGACTGGGTCGTCAAGCTGTGCCAGGCGCTTGGCGCCGACCAAAAAGACATGGTGCCCTTCGAGAAGTACGCCGCGGCGGCGCATGGCCTCACCGGGCCGTCCTCCGCCGCGCGGGCACTGTACGGCGGCGCGCCGGACATCGAACGTGTGGATCGGCTGGTGCAGACCATCGCCGCGCAAAAGGGCATGCGCTCGGCCGCGGTCGACGAAGTCGTTGTCCTGGTGGACGCCAAGCTCGAGGAGAATCGCCGCGCCGCGGCCAACAGGTAGGGACAGACCCTATTTGCCGTCCGCGGCTTCGATGCCCAGTTCCTGGATTTTTCGGGTGATGGTGTTGCGGCCGATGCCCAGCAGGTTCGCGGCCTCGATGCGCCGGCCGCCCGTGCGCGCGAGCGCCTTGGCGATCAGGCTGCGCTCGAACTGACGGGCGAGGCTGTCGAGGATCCCGGTCTCGCCGCGCGCCAGCCGGCGCTCGGCCTCAAGTTCCAAAGCCGCCACCCAGTCCGTCCTGCCGGCCGCGGCGCCGGCTGCGCGGAATTCTCCCGGCAGATCGGCGTACTCGACCACCTGACCGGGCGCCATCACCGTGATCCAGTGGCACAGGTTTTCGAGCTGGCGAACGTTGCCGGGGAACTCGAGCCGCGACAGATGCTCCACGGCTTCGCCGGACAGGCGTTTGGTCTCGACACCCAGCTGGTTCGCGCTGCGCGCAAGGAAATGCCGCATCAGCAGGGGCACGTCCTCGCGGCGCTCCCGCAGCGAGGGCAGGCGGACGCGGATCACGTTGAGCCGGTGGTACAGGTCCTCGCGGAAACCGCCGTCGCGCACGCGCTGTTCGAGATTCTGGTGCGTGGCCGCGATCACGCGCACGTTCGCCTTGATCGGTTGGTGGCCGCCGACGCGGTAGAAGCTGTTTTCCGACAGCACGCGCAGCAAGCGCGTCTGCAGGTCGGCGGGCATGTCGCCGATCTCGTCCAGGAACAGCGTCCCGCCCTCGGCCTGCTCGAAACGCCCGCGGCGCTGTTGCTGCGCGCCGGTAAAAGCGCCGCGCTCGTGGCCGAACAGTTCCGACTCGAGCAGGTCCTTGGGCATCGCTGCCGTGTTGATGGCGACGAACGGGCGCGCTGCGCGCGCACTGTGACGGTGCAGCGCACGCGCCACCAGTTCCTTGCCGGTCCCGGACTCGCCGGTGATCAGCACCGTCGCGCTCGACTGCGACAGACGGCCGATGGCACGAAAAACTTCCTGCATCGCCGGTGCCTGGCCAAGAATTTCGGGGGCTACGACGGACGGCTCGACTGCCGCAGCTTCGCGCAAGCTCTCCTCCAGCGCCCTGCGGATCAGGTCCACTGCCTGGTCGACGTCGAAAGGCTTGGGCAGGTACTCGTAGGCGCCGCCCTGGAAGGCAGCGACCGCCGAATCCAGATCGGAATAGGCAGTCATCACGATCACCGGTACCGCCGGGTGCTTTTGCTTGACCGTGTGCAACAGCTCGAGTCCCGATGGCCCGGGCATGCGGATGTCCGATACCAGCACCTGAGGCGCGCCCGCGCGCAGCGCGTCGAGCGCGTCCTGGGCCGAGGCAAACAAGCTGTAGGCGATGCCTTCCCGCTCGAGGGCCTTCTCGAACACCCAGCGGATGGAGCGGTCGTCGTCGACGATCCAGACCGGTTTCATGCCAGCGGCAGGAGAATCCTGATGACCGTGCGGCCGGGGCGGCTTTCGCACTCGATCGTGCCCCGGTGGTAGTGGACGAAGGTTTGCGCGAGGGAGAGTCCCAGCCCGCTGCCGCCGTCCCGCCCCGAAACCAGGGGATTGAACATCTTTTCCCGGATGTCCTCGGGGACGCCGGGTCCGTCGTCGATCACTTGCAATTCTAGTGCCAGCCGGGTGCGCCGCCGCAGCAGCGTGACCTGGCGCAGGGCGCGTGTACGCAGCGTAATGGTGCCGGGCCGACCGCTCTCCGCCACCGCCTGGGCCGCATTGCGCACCACGTTCAGCAGCGCCTGAATCAACTGCTCCTTGTCGCCGACCAGGTCGGGCAGGCTCGGATCGTAGTCGCATTCGAACACGATGCCGCCGGAGAACTCGGCCAGCACCAGGCTGCGCGCCCGTTCCAGGACTTCGTGGATACCGAGCGCAGTGACGCGCGGCGTGCGGTGCGGAGTGAGCAGACGGTCCATCAGGGACTGCAGCCGGTCCGCTTCCTGGATGATTACCTGCGTGTACTCGCGCAGCTCTGCGCGGTCGAGCTCGCGCTCGAGCAGTTGCGCAGACCCGCGCAGCCCGCCGAGCGGGTTCTTGATCTCGTGCGCCAGATTGCGGATCAGCTCGCGATTGGCCTGCTGCTCGCCGATCACGCGCTCCTCCCGCGCCACGCGCAGCTGCTGCTCGATCGGCCGCAATTCGGCGAGCAGCGGCGTCCCGGGCGCATCGATGCGCGTGAGCACGCAGGACAGCGGCAGCGGCTCGCGCCCGGGACGCTCGTAGCTCAGGTTCTGCGCCAGGTAGTCCCAGTGTGTGGCCAGGGCGTCGGCCAGCGCTTTTTCCAGTGCCGCGTCGTCGCCGAACAAAGGCAGGAAGGCTTGCCCGATGAGGCTCTTGGCGCCGGTCCCGAGCAGGTCTTCGGCCGCCGGATTGGCGTAGCGCACGGCGTAGCGCTCGTCGAGCACCACCACGGCCGTGGCCAGATACTCGAGGCCGGAAAAGTTTGCGGCCATGGACCGGGCCGCCGCGCTCACCGGAACAGGTTGGTGAGCTCGCGCTTGAGCGATTCGATGTTCTTTTCGTGCACTTCGACCGCATCCTTGTACTTCTGCAGGCGTTCCAGCACCTTGGCATAGTTTCGCTCGTCGCCGTAGCGCACCGATTCCTGCTCCGCGAGTTCCTTGCGCGCCTCGCCGAGCAGCGTTTCCTCGCGCGTCAGTTCGCGCTCCAGGATCTCGCGCTGGCGCGACTTGGCCGACGCGCGCGCCTGCGAGTCTTCCTTCGGAAAGCTGGTCGGCGGCGTCTTCGCCGCGGGCCGCGCCGATTGCGAGGCTGCCGGCACCACCTGCACGCGAGACTGCTGCACGATCTTGCAGTTCTTGCCGCTCGTGTCTTCCTTGAGATTGGTGACGTGCGTGCGGCCGTCCTTGTCCCGGCAACTCCAGATCGTGATCTCTTGCGTGGCCTGGGCATGCGCGAGCGCCGTGGCGAGGCTCAGCATGAAACCGACGAGAACAAAAAAATGGCGCACGATCAATAACATATCAGAAAGGGGACGGGCAGGCCCGTCCCCTTGCACCGCGACCGGACGATCTGCGCGGATTTACGACGAGTAATACATGTCGAATTCCACGGGATGCGTGGTCATGCGGAAACGCGTCAGTTCCTCTTCCTTGAGCGCCATGTAGGATTTCAGGAAGTCCTCGGAAAACACGCCGCCCTTGGTGAGGAAGGCGTGGTCCTTCTCGAGATGCGCGAGCGCCTCCTCCAGCGATGCGCAGACATGCGGCACCTTGGCGGCTTCTTCCGGCGGCAGGTCGTACATGTTCTTGTCGATCGGATCGCCCGGATGGATCTTGTTCTGCACGCCGTCCAGGCCGGCCATCAGCATCGCCGCGAACGCGAGGTAGGCATTGGCGGTCGGATCCGGGAAGCGCACCTCTACGCGCCGCGCCTTCGGGTTCGACACGTACGGGATGCGGCAGGACGCGGAGCGGTTCTTCGCCGAATAGGCGAGGTTGATCGGCGCCTCGAACCCCGGCACCAGCCGCTTGTAGCTGTTGGTGCCCGGGTTGGTGATGGCGTTCAGCGCCTTGGCATGCTTGATGATGCCGCCGATGTAATACAGCGCGAATTCCGACAACCCCGAGTAGCCGTTGCCCGCGAACAGATTCTGGCCGCCCTTCCACACCGACTGGTGCACGTGCATGCCGGAGCCGTTGTCGCCGACGATCGGCTTGGGCATGAAGGTCGCCGTCTTGCCGTAGGAGGCGGCAACGTTCCACACCGTGTACTTGAGGATCTGCATCCAGTCGGCGCGCTTGACCAGGCTCTCGAACTTGGTGCCGATCTCGCACTGGCCCATAGCCCCCACCTCGTGGTGGTGCACCTCGACCTCGACGCCCTGCTGCTCGAGCGCGAGGCACATGGCGTTGCGCACGTCCATCAGCGTGTCCTGCGGCGGCACCGGGAAGTAGCCGCCCTTGACCGGCGCGCGGTGGCCCATGTTGCCCGACTCATAGTCGATGCCGCTGGACCAGGGCGCCTCTTCCGACTTGATCTTCACGAAACTCCCGGACATGCTCACGTCCCAGGTCACGCCGTCGAAGACGAAGAATTCCGGCTCGGGCCCGAAATAGGCGACGTCGCCCAGGCCGCTCGATTTCAGATACGCCTCGGCGCGCCTGCCGATGCCGCGCGGGCATCGATCGTAAGGCTTGCCGTCCGTCGGCTCGAACACGTCGCAACTGAGAATCAGCATCGCCTCGTCCGAGAACGGATCCATGCGCACGCTGGAGGGATCCGGCATCAGCAGCATGTCGGAGGCCTGGATGCCTTTCCAGCCGGCGATCGACGAACCGTCGAACGCGTGCCCGGCCTCGAATTTATCCTTGGTGAATTGCCTGATCGGCACCTGCACGTGCTGTTCCTTGCCGCGGGTATCGGTGAAGCGGAAGTCGACGAACTTGACCTCCTTGTCCTTCGCCATCTTCAAGACGTCATCAGCCGTCGTGGCCATTCGCAGTTCTCCTGAGTAGGTGCAATGGGGAGCGGCCGCTCCAGGCGGCCTGATTCACTTGATTGAGCAGGTTCTGTGCCACGAAGCGGACTCCCCCTTCTCCGCCTCAACCGCGCCAATCTGCGGCGATTTTAATTCAAGCTTTGGCACGATGCTGGTGCATTTTTCTGCCCCCGGCACCAGGGAGGTGCCGCCCATGCACCGCTCATGGAGCGCCCTATAATGCGCAGCAGCAATGAGTACCTCGCAGGACGTCGAAAACATCAAGCTGGTCGCGGCCGAGCGAGCCCGGCAAATGAAGCTGCCGTATGCGGGGGCGCTCACCCCGGCCGAGGCGCACGCTTTGATGCAGGCGGGGGCCAAGCTGGTGGACGTGCGCACCAGGCCGGAATTGCTTTACGTCGGCCGCGTTCCCGGGAGCCTCGAGGTGGAGTGGCAGACCTACCCCGGCAACCAGCAGAACCCGGAGTTCCTGCAGCAGCTCGCGCAGCTGGCCAAACCCGAGGATACGTTGATGTTCCTGTGCCGCTCGGGCGTACGATCGCATTACTCGGCGATTGCCGCTACCCAAGCGGGCTGGCACGAGAGCTACAACGTCCTCGAGGGTTTCGAGGGCGACAGGAACACCAGCCAACACCGCAACACGATGGCGGGCTGGCGCAAGGCCGGCTTGCCCTGGGTGCAGGGCTAGGCGGGCTTCCAGTCCACCCAACCGGTGTACGCCGTCACCAGCACGGCGACGCCGAACGCGATGCGGTACCAGGCGAATGGCCGGAAATCGTGCGTGGCCACGTAGCGCACCAGCCAGCGGATGACGACGAACGCCGACACGAAGGACGCCGCCAGGCCGACGGCGAACATGCCGAGATCGTCCGCCGAAAACAGGCTGCGGCGCTGCCACAAGTCGTAGGCGCCGGCGGCCACCAGCGTCGGCACGGCGAGGAAGAAGGAAAACTCCGTGGCCGCCGGGCGCGACAGTCCGAACAACATGCCGCCGATGATGGTGGCGCCGGAACGCGAGGTTCCGGGGATGAGCGCAAAGCATTGCGCGAGGCCCACCTTGAGCGCGTCGCGCCAGGTCATGGCACCAGTGCTGTCGACGCGGACCGCACGCCCACCGCGCTCGACCAGCAGGATGACGATGCCGCCGGCGATGAACGCGATCGCCACCGGCACGGGGCCGAAGAGGTGCGCC
>JAABQT010000044.1 GCA_011391295.1 Betaproteobacteria bacterium | reverse complement strand
GCGCCCTTCTGCTCTGCGTGGCCGCGGGCCTGGCGCAGGCGCAGGCTGCGCCGGAGGCGCTGGACTGGTTGCGCAGAATCAACCAGGCGACGGAGAAGCTTTCCTACACCGGCGTGTTCGTCTACCAGCAGGGCGGGCGCACGGAGACGTCGCGCATCGCACGACAGGCGGATGCCACGGGCGGCGTGGAAAAACTGGAGGTGCTCGATGGCGCGCCACGCGAGATCCTGCGTACCCGGGACGAGATCCGTTGCTACCTGCCGGACAGCCAGACCGTAAAAGTCGACCGACGCGGAGATCGGCGAAGCTTCCCCGCGCTGCTGCCCGAGCAGGTGAACGCCCTGGCGGAGTACTACTCGATCACCACGAACGGCATTCAGCGCGTGGCCGGCTTCGACTGCCAGGTACTGGTGCTGGCGCCCAGGGACGACTTGCGCTATGGCTACCAGCTGTGGGCCGATGTTCGTACCGGCATGTTGCTGAAGGTACGCGCCTTCGATCGTGACGGCGAGACCGTGGAACAATTCACCTTCACGCAACTGGAAATCGGCAACGTCCCGCGCGAACGTTTGCGGCCGCTGCGCGCCGCGCGCAACTGGCGGGTGGAGCAGGCCGACGCAGCGCCCGCTGATCTGGCGCGGTCCGGGTGGACAGTTTCGGCAAACCTGCCGGGATTCCGGAAGATCGTCGAGATCCGCCGCATGCTGCGCGATTCGCAACCGGTGGGACAGGTGGTTTATTCCGACGGGCTGGCCGCCGTGTCCGTGTTCATCGAACCGATTTCCGGGCGTGGACAGGCTGCGCGTCTCGGGCTGGCAAGCATGGGGGCGGTGAACGTGTACACGCGCGAAGTTGCAAATCACCTCGTTACCGTGGTGGGCGAAGCGCCCGCGGCAAGCGTGCAACGCATCGGCAATACGGTGGAGTACCACCGCCCGCAATAACGTCTAGCGCAGCCCGGGAGCGTATAAAGGTACCGGGCGCATCACACTCCGAGAGGAATCACCATGCAATTGTTCAGAATGGCCGCGGCGTTGCTGCTCGCCGCCTGCGTCGCCCCGGTGGCTGCCCAGGGCCGGGATCTGCCGGATTTCACCCGCCTGGTCGACGAGCATGGCGCGGCAGTGGTCAACATCAGCACCACGCAGGCGCCGCGGCGTGCCAACGTGCCGCAGATGCCGAACATCGAGGACGAGGAAATGCTGGAGTTCTTCCGCCGCTTCATCCCGCGGCAGCCCGGGCCGGGCGCCCGCCCGGAAAGCCGGTCCCTCGGTTCCGGCTTCCTCATCAGCGCAGACGGCTACATCCTGACCAACGCGCACGTGATCGATGCCGCGGACGAGATCACCGTCAAGCTGACCGACAAGCGCGAGTTCAAGGCCAAGGTCATCGGCGCGGACAAGCGTACCGACGTCGCGCTCATCAAGATCGACGCCTCGAGCCTGCCCGCGGTGCGCCTCGGCGATCCCGGCAGATTGAAGGTCGGTGAATGGGTGGTGGCCATCGGCTCGCCCTTCGGCTTCGAGAATACCGTGACCGCAGGCATTGTCAGCGCCAAGGGGCGCGCGCTGCCGCAGGAAAATTTCGTGCCCTTCATCCAGACCGACGTGGCGATCAATCCGGGAAACTCCGGCGGCCCGCTGTTCAACATGAGAGGCGAAGTGGTCGGGGTCAATTCCCAGATCTACAGTCGCACCGGCGGTTTCATGGGCCTGTCATTCGCCATACCCATCGATGTCGCCCTCGACATCCAGAAGCAATTGCGCGAAAACGGCCGCGTGTCGCGTGGCCGCATCGGCGTTGTGATTCAGGAGGTCACGAAGGAACTGGCAGTGTCCTTCGGCCTGGACCGGCCCCGCGGCGCTCTGGTGAATTCGGTCGAGAAAAGCAGCCCGGCGGAGCGGGGCGGCATCGAGGCGACCGATATCATCACCCGCTTCGACAACAAGCAGGTCGAGGCTTCCGGCGACCTGCCGCGCATCGTCGGCGCCACGCGCCCGGGGGCGGGCGTACAGGTGGAAGTGTGGCGCAAGGGCGCACCGCGCCTGCTGCAGCTCACGGTGGGCGAAATGCAGGAGGAAAAGCGCGCTGCGCGCGATCCCAAGCGCGAGCGCAAGCCCGTCGAGCGCGCCGCCAACCGGCTGGGCATCGTGGTGGGGGAACTGAGCGGCGAGCAGAAGCGCGAATTGAAGCTCGTGCACGGCGTCGTGGTGGCGGAAGTGCGCCCCGAGGCCCGCGCGGATCTGCGCCCCGGCGACGTGATCCTCAAAGTCGTGCACAACGGCCAGCACACGGAGCTCAAGTCGGCGGAACAATTCAACAAACTGCTGTCCGGCATGGACAAGAACGCGGTGATCACGTTGCAGGTGCGGCGCGGCGAGAATACCGCCTTCGTCACGGTTACGGGCCTCGCCGACAAGGGCTAAGGCAATCTTCAGACTCTACGGGCGCAGGTACTGCCACTTGTGCGCAGACATGGCGCGCGCGCTGCGCGCGCTCGGGGTGGAGTTCGAGGAAGTCGACGTCGATGCGGATCCCGAGCTGGACGCCCGCTATGGCGAACTGGTGCCGCTGCTTGCGGATTCCGCCGGCGTCGAGATCTGCCACTACCATCTGGACGAAGCGGCAATGCGTGCGCGGCTTGCGGTAAGATAGCGGCCGCTTCGCACAGGGGTGCCGCCGGCACCTTTTTTTATGACCCCGCAGAGTCGTATCCGCAACTTTTCCATCATCGCGCACATCGACCACGGCAAGTCGACGCTGGCCGATCGCATCATCCAGTTGTGCGGGGGGCTTGCCGACCGGGAAATGGCCGACCAGGTGCTCGACTCCATGGCCCTGGAGCGCGAGCGCGGCATCACCATCAAGGCGCAGACCGCGGCACTGCAGTACCGGGCGCGCAACGGCGAGCAGTATCTGCTCAATCTCATCGATACGCCCGGCCACGTGGATTTCTCCTATGAAGTGAGCCGTTCGCTGGCCGCTTGCGAAGGCGCGCTGCTGGTGGTGGATGCCTCGCAGGGCGTCGAGGCGCAGACGGTCGCCAACTGCTACACCGCGATCGAACAAGGGGTCACCGTGATCCCGGTGCTGAACAAGATCGACCTGCCCTCCGCCGACCCGGCGAACGCGATCCGAGAGATCGAGGACGTCATCGGCATCCAGGCACAGGATGCACTGCGCGCCAGCGCCAAGACCGGCGAGGGCGTGCCGGAGATTCTGGAGGCCGTCATTGCGCGGGTGCCTGCGCCCGGCGGCGACTCGTCGGCTCCCCTGCAGGCCCTGGTGATCGACTCGTGGTTCGACAACTACGTCGGCGTGGTCATGCTGGTGCGCATGGTTGCCGGCACTCTGCGGCCCAAGGACAAGGTGCTGCTGATGAGCACCGGGGCGGTGCACCTGTGCGAGCAGGTCGGCGTATTCACGCCCAAGTCCGTGCAACGCGAAGCGTTGCAGGCGGGCGAAGTGGGATTCGTGACTGCGGGTGTCAAGGATTTGCGCGATGCCAAGGTCGGCGACACGATCACGCGGACCGACAAGCCGGCGGCGGCAGCCTTGCCCGGGTTCAAGGAGATCAAGCCGCAGGTGTTCGCGGGACTGTTCCCGGTTGAATCCAATCAGTATGAGGCGATGCGCGACGCGCTGGAAAAGCTGCATCTCAACGACGCGTCCTTTCATTATGAGCCGGAGGTATCCCAGGCGCTCGGCTTCGGCTTTCGCTGCGGATTCCTGGGGCTGCTGCACATGGACATCGTGCAGGAACGACTCGAGCGCGAGTACGGCATGGAGCTGGTCACCACGGCGCCGTCGGTCGTGTATGAGGTGCACCTGCGCGACGGGACGGTTGCGCTGGTGTCGAATCCGGCGAAGCTGCCCGATCCTGCGCAGATCGCGGAGATTCGCGAGCCGATCATCGCCACCACGATCTTCGTGCCGCAGGAGTACGTCGGACCGGTGATGACTTTGTGCACCGAAAAACGCGGAGTGCAGACCAATCTGCACTACTCGGCGCGCCACGTGGTGCTGTCCTATGATCTGCCCTTGAACGAGGTGGTGCTGGATTTCTTCGACCGCCTGAAGTCGCTCACCCGCGGCTTCGGCTCGATGGATTACGAATTCAAGGAATATCGGGTGGCGGACGTCATCCGCCTCGACGTCCTGGTCAACGGCGAGCGCGTGGACGCGCTCTCCAGCATGGTGCACCGCGAGCTCGCGCAGCGGCAGGGGCGGGAATTGGCGGCGCGCCTGCGCGGACTGATCCCGCGGCAGATGTTCGACGTCGCGATCCAGGCTGCCATCGGCGCCAATATCATTGCGCGCGAAAACGTCAAGGCGCTGCGTAAGAACGTGCTCGCAAAATGCTACGGCGGCGACGTCTCGCGCAAGAGAAAGTTGCTGGAGAAGCAAAAGGAAGGCAAGAAGCGCATGAAGCAGGTGGGCTCGGTTGGAATACCGCAGGAGGCGTTCCTCGCGGTATTGCGCCGGGACTCGGACTAGGCATGAATTTCGCGCTCTTTCTGCTCATTCTGCTGCTGCTGACCGGAGGCGTATGGGCACTGGACGCCGCCTGGCTGGGGCGGCGGCGCCGCGCGCTGCAACGCCAGCCCTGGTGGGTCGAGTACTCGGCCAGTTTCTTCCCGGTGATCCTGATCGTGTTCCTGCTGCGCTCGTTCCTGGTCGAGCCGTTCAAGATTCCTTCGGGCTCGATGATTCCCACGCTGCTGGTGGGCGATTTCATCCTGGTGAACAAGTTCGCCTACGGCATCCGCCTGCCGGTGGCGAATCTCAAGCTGATCGGCATCGGCAACCCGCAGCGCGGGGACGTGATGGTGTTCCGATACCCGGAGGAGCCATCGCTCGACTACATCAAGCGCGTGGTCGGCGTGCCCGGGGACCGGGTCGAATACCGCGGCAAGCGGCTGACGATCAACGGCCAGGCGGTGCCGACGAAGCAGATCGAAGACTACCTGTCCCGGGAGCGCATGCAGTACTCGCGGCGCTTCCTGGAACAGCTGAATGGCGCGGAGCACCAGATCATGGTTGAAGACGACGCACCGGCCTTCGTGGCGCAGGCGCGCACATACCCCTATTTCGAGAATTGCAACTACAATATGTCCGGCGTGGCGTGCAGGGTTCCACCCGGCCACTATTTCGTCATGGGCGACAATCGGGATAATTCGAGCGACAGCCGCGTCTGGGGTTTCGTGCCCGACGAGAACGTTGTCGGCAAGGCTTTCTTCATTTGGCTCAACCTCGGGGAACTGGGCCGCTTCGGGTCCTTTCACTAGCGGCTCGTTCCGACAGGAGAATATCCATGCGCTACAGGCAACGCGGCATTACCCTGACCGGGCTGATGCTGGGCTCGGTGGGCCTCATCCTGGTGGCATTGCTCGGCATGAGGCTGCTGCCCTCGTATATCGAGTACTTCACGATCAAGAAGGCGGTGACCGGCATTGCCCAGGAAATGCGGGGCCGCGGCGGCGCGGTGGCCGACGTGCGCCGCGCGTTCGAGAGCCGCCAGGCGATCGACGACTTCCAGAGCGTGAAGGCGAGCGACCTCGAGATCACCAAGGAGGGCAACGGCTTTTCCATTGTCGCCGCCTACCGCAGGGAAGTGCCGCTGTTCGGCAACATCGGGATATACATCGATTTCGCCGCGTCGTCTTCGGGCAACTAGCCGGGGCTGCACGCACCGCTTGTCCCGCCCCGAGAGCCTCGAGGAACGTATCGGCCACCGCTTTCAGCGTGCTGAACTCCTCGAGCAGGCACTGACGCACCGCAGTTACGGCACGCCGCACAATGAGCGCATGGAGTTCCTCGGTGACAGCGTGCTCGGTTGCGTGGTTGCGGAAGCATTGTTCGCGCAATTTCCCGATCTGACCGAGGGCGAACTTTCGCTCCGGCGCGCAAGCCTGGTGCGCAAGGAGGCGCTGGCCGCGGTGGCCAGGGAAGTCGGACTTGCCGTGCATCTGCGCATGGGGCAGGGCGAGAGTGCGAGCGGCGGCGCCGGCCGGCCTTCCATCCTTGCCGACGCTCTGGAGGCGCTCTATGGCGCCGCGTTTCTTGATGGCGGCTTCGATTGTGCGCGCCGCGTGGTGCTGGGCACGCTCGGCAAGGCGCTCGAAGCGAGCGACGAGCGCACGGGCGCCAAGGACGCGAAGACGCTGCTGCAGGAAATTGTGCAGGGGCGCCGTCAAAGTCTCCCCGTATATCAGGTACTGGCGACGCGGGGCGCTGCGCACCAGCAGACCTTCGAGGTCGAATGCGTCGTGGAATCTCTGGGCCTGCGCGCGCAGGGCAGCGGCGAATCGCGGCGCGCGGCCGAGCAGAAGGCGGCGCAAGCGCTGTTGCGGCAGCTGGGCGCATGAGCGCATTTCGCAGCGGCAGTGTCGGATTGGTTGGCCGGCCCAACACGGGAAAATCGAGCCTGCTGAACCGTCTGGTAGGGCAAAAACTGGCGATCGTGTCGCCGCGCGAGCAGACCACGCGCCACCTGGTGACCGGCATCCTCAGTACCTCCGAGTGCCAGTACGCGTTCGTAGACTCGCCGGGTTTTCAGACGCGGCATCGCAACCTGTTGAACCGATCGCTCAATCGCCGTGCCGGGGAAGTGGCCCGGGATGTCGATGTGGTCGCATTCGTCCTGGAAGCCTTGCGGCTGGATTCTGCGGACCGCGCCGCGCTGACGAGGGTGCCGGCAGGTACGCCGGTGGTCGCTGTGGTCAACAAGGTCGACCAGGTTCGGCCTGCCGCCCGGCTGCTCCCGTTCCTGGAGCGCGTGGCTCGGGAGCGGCAGTTCGCCGCCATCGTCCCGGTCTCGGCGACCACGGGCCGCAACTTGCCTGAGCTGCTCAAGGTGTTGCGCGAGCACTTGCCGGAAAGCCCGCCGCATTACCCGGTGGACCAGTTGACCGACCGCGACGAGCGCTTCTTCGCCGCAGAATTGGTGCGCGAAAAACTGTTTCGACTGCTGGGGGAGGAGCTGCCATACCGCTGCGACGTGATGGTGGACAGCTTTCGGCAGGAAGGCCGATTGCGGCGCATCGAGGCGACGCTCTGGGTAGAGCGCGACAGCCACAAACCGATCGTGCTGGGCAAAGGTGGTGCGATGCTCAAGCGCATCTCCACGGACGCGCGCAAGGACATGGAGAACCTGTACGGGGGCAAGGTGTTCCTGCAGGTCTGGGTCAAGGTGAAACGCCGCTGGACGGAGGACGAACGCACCTTGCGCGAACTGGGCTACGCATGACGCGCCGTCGTGTATCGCTTGAGCCGGCTTATGTCCTGCACAGTCACGCGTACAAGGAAACCAGCCTGATCGTCGAGGTGTTCACGCGGCATTGCGGCCGCGTGGGACTGCTGGCGCGGGGCGCCCGCCGGCCGCGGTCGGCAATTCGCGGCACCTTGCTTGCGTTCCATCCGCTGCGCCTGAGCTGGTCCGCGTCTGCCGAGCTCGGCACCCTGGTGGCCGCGGAGTGGTCGGGCGGCCAGCCGGCGCTGGCTGGGCTCGGTCTGATGTGCGGGTTCTACGTCAACGAGCTGCTGCTCCGACTGCTGCCGCGCGAGGATGCACACGAGCGCCTGTTCGACGCCTACGCCGATGCCGTCGCGGGGCTCGCGTCCGGCGCCGGTCACGCAGCGCTGTTGCGCGGCTTCGAACTCAGGCTGCTGACCGAACTCGGGTATGCTCCGCCGCTTGATCGGGATGCCGCCAGCGGCGAGCCGGTGCGACCGGAAATGAGTTACGCCTATGCTCCGGAGCGCGGGCCGGTGGCTGTCGACGGCGCCGCGTCCGGCCTGGACGGCGAGGACATCGTGGTGGACGGTCAGACCCTCATCGACATGTCTCGCGACGACTACAGCCGCGCTCGGACGCGCGACGAGGCGCGGCGCCTGACGCGCCGATTGATCGCCACACGGTTGTCCGGGCAGGCGCTGCACACGCGCGAAATGCTGAGGGAATTGCAGGACCTATGATCGAACTGGGCGTCAATGTGGACCACGTGGCGACGGTGCGCCAGGCGCGGCGCAGCTACGAGCCCGATCCCGTATGGGCGGCGATCGAAGCGCACCTTGGGGGCGCCGATGGCATCACCGTGCATTTGCGCGAGGACCGTCGCCATATCCAGGACGAAGACGTGCGGCGCTTGCGCGAACTGACGCACATCAAGCTCAACCTCGAAATGGCAGCCACCGACGAGATGGTGGCCATCGCGCGGCGCATCAGGCCGGAAATGGCCATGCTGGTGCCGGAGGGGCGACACGAGGTCACCACTGAGGGCGGCCTGGACATTGCGGCACAGGAAACCCGCCTGCGCGATACGGTGTCGCAGCTCGCCGGGGCGGGGATCGTGGTATCCGTATTCATCGACCCCGAGCCGCGGCAGGTGGAGGCGGCGCAACGCATCGGTGCCACGGTATGCGAAGTGCACACCGGGCCGTACGCACATGCCTTTCATTCCAAGGGGCGCGACGCCGAGTCGCCGGCGGTGGTGGTGGAACTGGAAAAGATCCGCGTCGCCGGCGAACGCGTTCGCGCGCTCGGCATGCGTTTCAACGCCGGCCATGCACTCAATTACTTCAACGTTGATCCGGTGGCGCGCCTGCCGGGTCTGCGCGAACTGCACATCGGCCATGCGATCGTAAGCCGTGCCTTGTTCGTGGGCATGCGCGAGGCGGTGCGCGAAATGAAGCAGCTGATGGCGCAGGCGGCAAGGTGATCTACGGCGTCGGCACCGATCTGATCGAAATCCCTCGCATCGAGCGCGCGCTGGCAAGGTTCGGAGAGCGCTTCGCACGGCGCATCCTGTGCGAGCCGGAATTGCGTCGATTCCGTGGGCACGGCAAGCCGGCCGCCTATCTCGCCAAGCGCTTTGCCGCCAAGGAGGCGTTCACCAAGGCCTTGGGCACGGGAATGCGCGCCCCCGCCAACTGGCACGGTGTGTGGGTGAGCAATCTGGGATCCGGCAAGCCTCAACTGGAGTATTCGACGCAGCTTGCAGCCCTGCTCAGGCAGCGCGGCATCCTGCGCTCGCACCTGACGCTCACCGACGAGCGCGACATGGCGGCGGCCACGGTGATCCTCGAATGCGACGCGTAAAGGCGCGCCTGCCGCTCGGGCCGCTGATGCTGGATCCGCTGGGCCTGGCGCTGACGGAAGAGGACCGTCGTCGCATGCTGCACCCGGCCACGGGGGGCGTAATTCTGTTCGCGCGCAATTTCCAGGATCCCGGACAGCTGCAGGCGCTCACAGAAGAAATCCGTGCGCTGCGTGAGCCGCAATTGCTGGTTTGCGTCGACCACGAGGGCGGCCGCGTGCAGAGATTCCGCGACGGGTTTACCCCACTGCCGCCGATGCGCGCCCTGGGAAAGCTTTGGGACCGCGACCGGGAAGCGGCGCGGGCGGCGGGACGCGCCGTGGGCTACGTGATCGGTGCCGAGCTCGCGGCGCACGGGCTGGACTTCAGTTTCGCACCCGTGCTCGACCTGGACTACGGCGCGAGTTCGGTGATCGGCGACCGCGCCCTGCACTACGATCCCCTTGCCGCCGGCGCCCTGGGGGCGGCTCTGATTGGCGGTCTTTGCGCCGCGGGCATGCCCGCGGTCGGCAAGCACTTCCCCGGGCATGGCTACGCGACGGCCGATTCGCACGTCGCCGTGCCGACGGACAATCGGCCGTTGCGCGAGATCCTGCGCAAGGATCTCGCGCCCTATGTTCCTGCGATTAAATCGGGGCTGGCCGCGGTGATGCCCGCGCACGTGATCTATCCGCAGGTCGACAGCGAGCCCGCGGGCTATTCGCGCGTCTGGCTGCAGGAGGTGCTGCGCGACAAGCTGGGAT
>JAABQT010000043.1 GCA_011391295.1 Betaproteobacteria bacterium | reverse complement strand
CCAGGGTCAACGTCAATCCGCCGCCAATCGCGGGCGACCAGGGATTGAGACTGCGCAGCCAGATCACGTCGGCGTTCTTCTCGTAAGACAGCACCTGCCTCGCCTGACCCTGCAGGCACCAGGCGGCGAAATAGCCCAGGCCGCCGCAGGTATCCAGAATCACCTTGCCGCGCGGTTGAATCAGGCCGACTTTGCGCTCGGCGTCCGCATAGGGCGAGCCATGCGCCGTGGGCAGCATCTTGATGCCGTTGATTTGGAACGTCGGCGGTCCCCACTGCGTGGGCACCAGCTTGATCAGCGACGTGGAGAAACGCGACACGGGCTGAAATGCCCCGTCGGCCCAGTGGTAAACGGTTCGTTCCTTGCAGGTTTCCAGATAGGGGAATCGCTGGCCTTGCCGCATCCATCCTGCAGCGCCCACCTCGACGGTGGTCCTCGAACGATCGAGGTCCAAAGAGCATTCGAGCGTGGGCGAACCGGCGCGCGCGGCGGCCTGCAGCGCTGCGTGTACTTTTCCAGTGAGTAGCGGACCCATCGAGAATGACGCGCGGCGCCAGCATACTGCGTCTTGGCGCAAACGCATGCGGGCCGTCGCCACGCGCCGGCCGGTTGCGACTATCATCCCGGCATGGCAATCCAGGACGCCGTCGCACTCACCAAGTCTTTGCTGCACTACGACACGGTCAACCCCCCCGGCCAGGAAGCCGATTGCGCGCGGCACGCCGCCAAGCTGCTCGCCGACTGGGGATTCAAGGTCGACTGCCACGACTTCGAACCCGGACGTACGAGCGTGATCGCGCGTGCGGGCGGCAACGGCGCCAGGGCGCCGCTGTGCCTCACCGGGCACCTCGACGTGGTTCCGCTCGGCACCCGCGCCTGGTCGCACGACCCGTTCGCGGGCGAGACCGACGGCGACCGGTTATACGGGCGCGGATCGTCCGACATGAAAGCGGGCGTGGCAGCGATCCTGCTTGCAGCGCGCAGTTTCGCCAACAAACTCCAGGGCACGCCGGGTGTGGTGCTGGTGCTTACGGCCTCCGAGGAGAACGGCTGCATCGGCTCGCGCCATCTCGCCGCGCTGCCGCAGTTGATGGGCACGGCCGGCGCCATCGTGGTGGGCGAGCCGACCGCCAACCACCCTTACGTCGGCCACAAGGGATCGCTCAAGTTCCACGCTGGTTTTCGCGGCGTGTCGGCGCACGGTTCGATGCCCGAGCTCGGCGAGAACGCGATCTACAAGGCGGCGCGCGCGGTGGGCAGACTCGAGTCCTTCGACTTCGCGCAGGCGCCGCACCCGGTGATGGGCGCGGCGACGCTCAGCGTCGGCACGATCGAAGGAGGCTCGGGCGTCAACCTGGTGCCGGATGCGGCTCGCATCGGCGTCGATATCCGCACGCTGCCCGGCATGGATCACGCGGGGCTCCTCGCACGCCTGCGCACGCTGATGGGCGAGGACGCGCATATCGAACCGTTCTCGGATTTGCCCGCCGTGTGGACCGCGCCTGATGCGCAATGGATGCAGCGCGTGTTCGAGATCTGCACTCCGTTCCTGGCCGCGGCGCCGCAGGTGCGCACGGCAACGTACATGACCGACGCGGCCAACCTGCGCAAAGTCTACGGCGAGGTGCCCACCGTGGTACTGGGGCCGGGCGAGCCGCAGATGGCGCACCAGACCGACGAATACTGCAGCATGGCGCGTATCCGCCAGTCGGTCGCCATCTACGAGGCGATCATCGGCGACTGGTGCAGGCCCTAGGGTGCCTCAGGCGATCTTGCGCGCCCCTTTGGCGGTAGGCACGTCGTAGCTCGCCATCAGGTCCTCGACCACCTTGTGGTAGCTGTCCCAGGGCGCTTCGCGGAAATTGTGGTTGCGCACGATGAAGGAGGCCCCGGCGTAGAACTTCTCGTACTGCAGGTGGCGCCCGGCGAACTCCGAGCCGATCAGGTCCCAGGCGAGCTTGTACAGCTTCATGCGCTCCACGGCCCCGAGCTGCGGGGTCTGCCAGTAGGTCTCGAATTGTTCCTTCAGCTTTGTGTCGTGCATCACGGTGATGTCGGCGGGCATCTGGAAGATGCCGCCGCCGCACAGCTCGCGCAACGCGTCGATGATCTGCGAATGGCTCTCGGTGCACCAATTCAGCGCCGCATACATGTAGCGCCGGTTGAAGGTCTTGTAGCCCCTGGGCCAGTCCTCGGCGTCCTGGATCTGACCGGCGATCATGCCGCCCAGCGCGGCCTCGAGCGCGCTGAAGCGCCCGAGCACCTCGCGCACCGCCGGCACCTCATGGGCGCCCGAGGCCTGCGCGATCTTGCTCGCCAGGCCGACGATCAGCTGCATCTTGGAGTGGAAGCGCACGTTCGACTGGTGGTTGCCGTAGCAGTGCCCCGGCGTCTTGATGTAGATGTCGCGCGCCAGCACCGCGTCGTTGTGCACGAACACGCGCTCCCAGGGCACCTTGACGTTCTCGCACATCACCATCGAGTCCGACTCGTCGAAGCGCCAGGCGAGCGGATTGTCGAACTCGTTCTGCGCGTGCAACTCGAACGGCTTCCTCGACCACAGCGTGACGCCCGGCGCATTCACGGCGATGGCGCAGGTGATCGATTCGGGCAGCTGGTTGGGCGCCAGGGGGATCAGGTTGCCGATCCAGATCTCGTTGGCGAACACCGCCCCGGTGGCGAGCATCTTCATGCCCGAAATCACCACGCCGTCGTCGTCCTCGCGCACCACCCTGAGCGTCGGGATGGGGAGGTTCTGCCGCACGTAGAATTCCGGGTTGCGCGCCGCCTGCGGAGGAATCACCGCGTACACGCCGTAGACGTCCTCGTGCCTCATGTGCTCGTAGTAGCGCGTGAGGTTATCGGCGTACTTGCCGAACACCATCGGGTTCATCGCCATGCCGGTGACGAAGCTCGACACGTGATCGGGCGAGCGCCCGAGCAGTCCGTGGCTCAGGTCGGCGATCGCGCGGTGCAGCTTCATGCGCTTGGCGAGATCCTCCCTGGTCTTCGCGCGCAGGAAATAGGCGCTGAAGCGCTCGCCTTTCTCCTCGAAGCTGTACGCCGCGTCTGCCGCCTTCAGGTCGTAGATCGCCGCCATCGAGCGCGCCGCGTTGCGGAACGCCGGATGGGTGGTGACGTCGCCCACCTTCTCGCCGCCGATGTAGACCACGCGCCCGTCGCGCAGCGATTTCAGGTGCTCGGCTCCGGTCTTCAGCATCTCAGCCTCCCCGTCCCGCCTTGCCGCTGGTCTCGTAGTAGTGGATCTCGTAGAGCAGGCAGCCGCTCTTGCTCGTGAACGGGCCGTGGTGCACGCCCGGCGGCCGGCAGGCATAGGTGAACGCCTGCGAGGATTCGCCGCCCTGCCCCTTGGCGTCGTTACCGACGACGAGGTCGCCCTGCACCAGGAACACCTCCTCCCAGTGGTCGTGCACGAACGGCTCGGTGGAATAGGCGCCGGGCTCGAGCTTCAGCAGCCGCGTGCGGCTGCCGCGCTTCGTTTTTTCGTCTATATCCGAGGCGAGGACCTTCTGCGTGAAGCCGGGCGGATAGCCGGGCGGCCTCTCCCAGCCCGACTTCATGTCGACCCCCACGAACTCCAGGTGCGGTTTGGGCTTGCCCATGTCTCGCCTCGAACATGCGTTGACTCGGGGGAGTCTCCCTTCGCACAATGGCTTTGTCAATCAATCCACCGGGAGAAGACATGCTGAAGCTCTACGGCCAGTACCGCTCGCGCGCGTTCCGCGTGGCGTGGCTGTGCAAGGAATCGAACATCCCCTACGAGCACCAGAACGTGACCATCAACGTCGAGGGCGCGACCTGCAAGGAGCCCTGGTATACGGCACTCAACCCCAACCAGCGCGTGCCGACCATCGATGACGACGGCCTGGTGATGTGGGAATCGGCGGCGATCAACCTGTACCTCGCCGAAAAGTACCGGAGCCCGCTGTGGCCGAAGGACGCGGCCGGCAAGGCGCGCATGCTGCAGTGGGCGTTCTATGTAGCGAACGACGTGGAGCCGCCGATGATCACGCTCCAGCGCCACCGCCATATGCTGCCGCCTGAGCAGAGAAACGCCAAGCTTGCGGACGAAGCGGAGCAGCAGATGCTGCCGAAGATGAAGGTGATGGAGGACTGCCTGGCCAGGAACAAGTTCTTCAGCGGCAATGACTGGGGCATGGCCGACTTCATGGTGGCGAGCGTTTCCTACGCCATGTGGTTCAACAAGTTCCCGCTGCTCGAGAAGTTCCCGAAGTTCAAGGACTGGCTCGATGCGAGCGTGAACCGGCCGATGGCGAAGGAGGCGCGCAAGCTGCGGGAGTAGTCAGCCCGGGTGCCGCACGCGCGGAAAATCGTTGACGCCGGCGCGGCTGCGGATTTCGGGCGCATCGCGCCCCTGCGCCGCTGTGGTGTACGGAATGCCGATGGCGTCCGCGATGCGCACGAAGCCGTGAAAGGCGCCGACGACCGCCGCGGCGTCGACCAGCCCCTCCTCGCCCAGCGTCTTGCGCAGCGCCTCGCGCGCCGTCGCGGTGCGCCCGTCATCGCGCGCCGCCACCGCGTCGGCAAACCCGACCAACGCCGCCGCATGCGGGATGTCGACATCCTCGTCGAACCCCTGCGTCACGCCGGCCACGTCCACCTGCTTGCCACCCGCCTGCATGCTCTCACGGAGCATGTACGAATGAGCGGTGGTTCAATAGGCGCACTGGTGCAGCGCCGAGACGCGCGCCGCGAGCAACTCCGTCTGCGGCCGGGTGATCGCCCGGATCGATTCGCCGAACTTGTAGATCACCTCGCTCGGCAGGTAGTGCTCGCAGGCGAGCGCCCAGTAGTCGCGCACCGCCTGCGGCACAAGCGACAGCGCGCGGTAGATGTAGCCCACGCGTGGATGGGGATAGAGCGGCCCGTCGGCGGGCACCGCGTCCTCCGGCTCCACCAACGGCAGCCACGCCGCCTGCTGCTTCGCGCCCGGCGGTGTGTAGCATGTCGGCTCGCCCGGCTGCGGCGCCGGCAGCGACTGCTCCGGCTGGCCGAGCGCGCGGTGGAAGGTGTCGATCATCATCACCATGGCGACGATGCCGACGATCTCTACATACTCTGCCTCGGTGAGGCCTTTGGCGAGGACCGATTGCGTCCACGCCTCGGTCAGCCGCCCGGGATCGCTCACCACGCGGTGGATGAGCGCGATTTCGGCTGCGTCGAGCGCACCGAGCGTGTGGTGCTCGCCTGGAATCTCCGGCGAGAGCGCCGCCTTGAGACGCGCGCACTGCGGGCAGTTCCGCGCGTGGCGGATCTCGGCGGCTACGGCGACGCGCTGCGCGCCCGTGAGCCAGGTGCCCGGCGCAGCGATCGCCGCCCAGGCTCGCTCATGCGATTCCGTAAGGCCCATTCTCATGTCTGGCTCCTGTTGAATTCGGTCTTCCCCACCGCGCTATATTAACGGGCCATGATATCGATCCGTGATATCGACCACGTCGTCCTGCGGGTACGCGACATCGACGCCATGCGCCGCTTCTACTGCGACGTGCTGGGGGCGACGCACGTCGCCTACCGGCCAGAGTACGGCATGTCGCACCTCAAGGTCGGCGCCTCGATGATCGACCTCATCAGCGTCGACGGGAAGCTCGGCAAGGCAGGCGGCGCCGCGCCCGGCCGCGAGGGCCGCAACCTGGACCACCTGTGCCTGCGCGTCGAACCGTTCGACCAGGACGCGATCGTCGCGCACCTCGAGCGCCACGGCGTCGAAGTCGGGGACATCCGCCGCCGCTACGGCGCCGAGGGCAACGGCGTCTCGATTTACGTGGCCGACCCCGAGGGCAACACGGTCGAGCTCAAGGGCCCCTCGGACGGACAGCCGCCCCCGGCATGAAAAAGAACGATCTCTCCAAGGCGCTCGCTTTGCTGCGCCAGGGCGACTGGGAAGCCGCGCACCGGATTGTGCAGCGCGACGAGGAATCGCCGCTCGCCTGCTGGGCGCACGGCATCGTGCACCTGATGGAGGGCGACGTGTCGAATGCGCGCTACTGGTACCGGGCGGCGCAGCGCGAGTTCCCGGCCCAACCGTCGATCGAAGCAGAAATCGGCGCGCTGTTAGCGGCGCTCAAGGTCTAGCTCCCAGTATTCCCCGACCAGCCGCTTGCCGAAACTGCGGTGCGGCTCGCGTCGCACCAACCGGAAGCCCGCCTTTACATAGATCGCCCGCGCGGCCTCGAGTTCGCTCTGCGTCCAGAGCACCACCTTGCCATATCCGGCCGCGCGGGCGAAATTGACACACGCGCCCACGAGGCGTCTGCCTATGCCGAGCCCCCTCGCCGTGGGCTCGACTATCAGGAGACGAAGCTTCGCCACCCGCTCGGACTGTTTCACCAGAAGCACCGCGCCCAGCCGCTCACCCCCGCGCTCCGCGATCCAACAGCGCTCGCGCCGCGTGTCCAACTTCTCCGCGAACCGCGCCACGATCCCTGCCACCAGCGCCTCGAAGCGCCCGTCGTAGCCGTACTCTTCCCAGTACAGCTCGCCATGGCGCTGCACCACCCACCCCAGGTCGCCCGGACGGTGTTTGCGCAACCGGACTTGCGGTAGCATCGCCCGCTTCACCATAGGGGAGAAATTAGCATGGCAGCCCAGAACAAAGTCGCGATCGTCACCGGCGCCTCCACCGGCATCGGCCAGGCCGCCGGCATGGCGCTGGTGAAGGCGGGTTGGAAAGTCGCCTTCGCCGCGCGCCGTGCAGATCTGCTGGAGAAGATCGTCGCCGAGTGCGGCGCCGACAAGGCACTCGCCGTGGTAGCCGACGTGAGCAAGCCCGAATCCGTGAAAAACCTGTTCGCGAAGACGAAGGAGAAATTCGGGCGCCTCGATCTGCTGTTCAACAACGCCGGCATGGGCGCGCCGCCTGTGCCGATGGACGAGCTGCCCTACGAAAAATGGAAGGAAGTGGTGGACGTCAACCTGAACGGCATGTTCCTGTGCGTGCAGGAGGCCTTCCGCGCGTTCAAGAGCCAGAAGCCCCAAGGCGGGCGCATCATCAACAACGGCTCCATCTCGGCACACGCGCCGCGGCCATTTTCGGTGGCCTACACCTCGACCAAGCACGCGGTCACCGGCCTGACCAAATGCATCGCGCTGGATGGCCGCGCGCACGACATCTGCGGCTGCCAGATCGACATCGGCAATGCCGCCACGCCCATGACCGAGCGCATGCTCAAAGGCGTGGCGCAACCCAACGGCACCTCGATGGTCGAGCCGCGCATGGATGTGCAGCATGTCGCCGACGCGGTGGTCTACATGGCGGGCCTGCCGCTCGAATCGAACGTCCTCACCATGACGGTGATGGCGACCAAGATGCCGTTCGTCGGTCGCGGCTAGGCCAGCAGCTTCGGCAGCACCTGGCTGATCGACTCGTTGAAAACCGCCTCGGCCAGGTCGTCGAACGGCGTCGGGTCGGCGTTCACGATCACCAGGCGCGCGCCGGCGCGCTTGGCAATCTGCACCGCACCCGCGATCGGGTAGACCTGCAGGCTGGTGCCCACCGACAGGAACAGGTCGGCCTCGGCCGACGCCTGCATGGCACGGTCGATGACCTCGGGCACCAGCTGCTGGCCGAAGGAGATGGTGGCGCTCTTCAGGATCCCGCCGCAGCTGCGGCACGGCGGGTCTTGTTCGCCGGCGCGCACGCGCGCCAGCGCCTTTTCCATCGGCGCGCGCTCGTCGCAGCTCATGCACACCACCTGGCGCATGGTGCCGTGCACCTCGATCACCTTCTCCCGCGAGTTGCCCGCGATCTGGTGCAGCTCGTCGATGTTCTGCGTGATGAGCGCGTGCAGCCGGCCGCGCTTTTCCAGGTCGACCAGGGCGCGGTGCCCGGCGTTGGGCTGCGCGCGCCAGGCGCTGTGCTCGAGCCGGCTCTGCCAGGACAGGCGCCGCACCTCCGGGTCGCCCATGTAGTAGCGGATGTCGGAAAGCTTCTCCGCCTTGGGGTTCTTCGTCCACACCCCCTGCGGCCCGCGAAAATCGGGGATGCCCGAATCGGTGGAAATGCCGGCGCCAGTGAGGACCACGACGCGCTCGGCGGTACCGATCCACGCGCGCGCGATCTCGTGCTTGGTCGTCATGCAGGGCCAATGATAGCCTCAGCCGCGTGACCGACCTTCAGCCACGGCCCGCCCGCATCCTGCCGGTCATCGTCGCCGCGCAGTTCGCGGGCGTGGCGATCTGGTTCGCGGGCAACGCGGTGCTGGGCGACCTGCAGCGGCAGTGGGGCCTCGCCGACGCGGCGCTCGGTTACGTCACCTCGGCGGTACAGCTCGGCTTCATCGCCGGCACGCTGCTGTTCGCGTTCCTCGCCCTCGCCGACCGCTATTCCCCGCGCCTCGTCTATCTCACCTGCTCGCTCGCCGGTGCGCTCGCCAATCTCGCCGCCATCGCAGCCGACGGCAGCCTGGCCGCGCTGCTGGCAACACGGTTCACCACCGGCTTCTTTCTCGCCGGCATCTATCCGGTGGGGATGAAGATTGCGTCGGGCTGGTACCAGAAGGATCTCGGCAACGCGCTCGGCCTGCTGGTGGGCGCGCTGGTCCTCGGCACCGCGTTCCCGCACCTGCTCAAGGGCCTGGGCCAGGCCTGGCCGTGGGAGACCGTGCTGGTCGGGGTTTCCGCGCTCTGCGCCCTGGGCGGGGTACTGATGTACGCGCTGGTGCCCGATGGGCCGTTCCTGCGGCAGGGGGCCAAGTTCGATCCGCGCGCGCTCGCCGCCGTATTCCGCTCGAAGCCGTTCCGGGCTTCGGCCTTCGGCTACTTCGGGCACATGTGGGAGCTGTACGCGTTCTGGGCGTTCGTGCCGCTGGCGCTCGCCTCGCGCCCGGGCGTGGGCAACATATCGCTGTGGGCTTTCGCCGTGATCGCCGCGGGCACGGCGGGCTGCGTCGGCGGCGGCCTGGTGTCGCTGCGCACGGGCAGCGCGCGCGTCGCCGTCGCGCAGCTCGCTGCCTCCGGTGCCTGTTGCGTGCTCTCGCCGCTGCTGTTCGTCGCGCCGCTACCGGTGTTCCTTGCCTTGCTCCTCTTCTGGGGCGTGGCGGTGGTCGGCGATTCGCCCCAGTTTTCGGCGCTCAATGCCGCGAACGCGCCGCGCGAGCTCGTCGGCTCCGCGCTCACCATCGCCAATTGCATCGGCTTCGCCATCACCATCTTCAGCATCCAGCTGCTGAACGCGGCGGCGGCGTGGATGCCGGTACAGTATCTGTTTCTGCTGCTCGCGCCCGGGCCGGTATGCGGCTTGCTCGCGATGCGGCCCTTGCTGAGGCAGGCATGAGCACGATCCAGGTAGGAGATCTCACCGTCACCCGCCTCGGCTTCGGCGCCATGCGCGTGTGCGGTCCGCAGATCTGGGGACCGCCCGGAGACCGCGCCAATGCACTCAGAGTGTTGCGGCGCGCGTACGAGCTCGGGCACAACTTCTTCGATACTGCGGACAGCTATGGTCCCGAAGTAAGCGAGAACCTCATCGCCGAAGCCCTGCGCCCCTACCCGAAGGACCTGGTCATCGGCACCAAAGGCGGGCTCGTGCGCCCGAGTGCCCCGCGCTGGGATCCGGATGGCCGTCCCGAGCACCTGCGGCGCGCGCTCGAGGGCAGCCTCAAGCGCCTGCGGCTCGAGCGCATCGACCTGTACCAGTGGCATGCGCCGGACCCGAAGGTCCCGTTTGCCGTGTCGTTCGCGGCGCTGGCGGAACTGCAACGGGCCGGCAAGATCCGCCATCTCGGGCTGTCGAACGTGAGCGTCGCGCAGTTGAACGAGGCGAGGCGCATCGCGCCCGTGGTCTCGGTGCAGAACAGCTACAGCATC
>JAABQT010000042.1 GCA_011391295.1 Betaproteobacteria bacterium | reverse complement strand
AAGCAGGCCGAGGGTGGGCTTCAGGCCGACCAGATTGTTGAAGGCCGCCGGCACGCGTCCCGAGCCGGCGGTATCGGTGCCCAGGGAAAAGCTCGCCAGCCCGCCTGCCACCGCGATCGCCGACCCCGAGCTCGAGCCGCCCGAGATGTAGCGCGGATTGAAAGCGTTCACGGGAGCACCGTACGGGGATCGCGTGCCCACCAGACCGGTGGCGAACTGATCGAGGTTGGTCTTGCCGAGCGCGATGGCGCCGGCGTCGAGCAGGCGCTGCACCACCGGCGCGCTGACCGCCGGCGTGTAGCCGAATTCCGGGCAGGCGGCCGTGGTCGGGCGCCCCGCAAGGTCGATGTTGTCCTTGATCGCGAAAGGAATTCCGTACAGCGGCAGTTCCGCCGGAGACTTGCGTTCCAGTTCGGCGGCGCGCGCCTCGAGCTCGACGCGGGGCACGCGGTCGATCCACACCTTGTCGTCGCCGCGGCGCTCGATCCGCTCGAGCACCTCGGAGACCAGATCGCGAGGCCGTAGCACGCCCGACAGGTAGCCGGCCCTCAGGCGAGTCAGATCCAGGCTGTCGATCGATGCGGGCATGGGCCTTCTTCGGGGGTTCTGCCGGGCGCGGAACGCCATGCTGCCGGAACTAGGCCCCGGCTGTATAGTAGCCGCGGACCCCCCTGGCACAAGAAAATCGCTCCTGGGCAGGGCCGCACCTCCTCTTATTGCACCGTCCATGGCCGCCGCGTCGCTCAAAATCGTCCACAACACCTACCGCGATTCGGTCACGCTGATGCAGATTTCGGCGAAGATCGCGGCACTTGCGGGCGTACAGCAGGCGTCGGTGGTGATGGCGACCGAGGGCAACCTCGCGCTGCTGCGCGAAGCCGGCCTGCTCGATGGCGAGGTCGCCGCCTCGCCGAGCGACCTGCTGGTGGTGCTGCGCGCGGAAAACGACGCCGCGGCGAAAGCCGCGCTGGAGGAGACCGAGCGCGTCCTCGCTGGTGGCAACGGCGGCTCGCCCCGGTCCGGGCCGAAGGAAATCGCTCCGCGCAGCCTGCAGATGGGGCTCACCGCGCAGCCAGAAGCGAACTTTGCGCTCATCTCCACCCCTGGCGAGTACGCCGCGGCCGAGGCGCTCAAGGCGCTGCGACTCGGCTTGCACGTGATGCTGTTCAGCGACAACGTCGCGCTCGAGGATGAAGTGCTGCTCAAGCGCGAGGCCGGCGCGCGCGGGTTGCTCCTCATGGGCCCCGATTGCGGCACGGCGATCGTCGGCGGCGTGCCGCTCGGCTTTGCCAACGCGGTGCGGCGCGGCCCGATCGGGGTGATCGGCGCCTCGGGCACCGGGCTGCAGCAGGTCACGTCGCTCATCGACCAGGCGGGCCTCGGCGTGTCACACGCCTTCGGCACCGGCGGTCGCGACCTCAAGGCCGAGGTCGGCGGCGCCACCATGCTGCGCGCGCTCGACGAGCTCGCCGCCGACGAGGCGACGCGCGTCATCGTCCTGGTCTCCAAGCCGCCGGCGCGCGCCGTCGCCGACAAGGTACTCGCCCGCGCGCGCGCCAGCGGCAAGCCGGTGATCGCCTGCTTTCTCGGCGCGGACCCGGCGCAGGTCGAAGGCGGCGGAGTGCTCGCGGCGGCAACGCTTGAAGATGCTGCCGCAATGGCGCTCGCTGCCGCGCGCGGCGAGTCCTACGCCGGCAGCGAGCGGCGCCTGCCGGACTACGATGTTTCGCGCTTCGCAGCGCAGCAGCGCTACGTGCGCGGGCTCTACAGCGGTGGCACGTTTTGCTACGAGGCGTCGCTGCTCCTCGCACAGGCGCTCGAGGGCGTGCATTCGAACACGCCAGTGGGCAAAGCAGTCGAGCTCGACGACGTGTGGCGCAGCCAGGGCCACACGCTGGTCGATCTGGGCGACGACGAGTTCACCCGCGGACGCCCGCACCCGATGATCGACCATCGCCTGCGCAACGAGCGCATGCTGCGCGAGGCGGCCGATGCCGAAGTCGCGGTGATCCTGCTCGACGTGGTGCTCGGCTACGGCGCGCACCCCGACCCGGCGGCCGAGATGCTGCCGGCGATCCGCGCGGCGCGGGATGCGGCTGCCGGCCGGGATCTCGCCTTCGTCGGCTTCGTGTGCGGCACCGAGCGCGACCCGCAGGGCCTCGCGCACCAGGTCGCCGCGCTGCGCGAGGCGGGCGTGATCCTCGCCGCCAGCAACGCGCAGGCCGCGCGTACCGCGGCCGCCATCGCCAATCGCCATGCCGCAGCTCGCCAGCACTAGCCTCGGCGTCATCAACGTCGGCCTGGCGCAGTTCGCCGAGGCCATCGCGGCCGCAGGCGGGCGCGTTACGCAACTCGACTGGTCCCCGCCCGCGCTGGGCGATCGCACACTCGGCATGGCGCTCGCGCGGCTCACGCGGCACGAGAAGGTCGAGCCGGCGAACGAAAAAGCTTTCGCCGCGTTCCTTGGCGTGTCGCCGGTGCTGCGCGGCGTCGGCACCGCCGGCGAAACGCTGGCGAACATGGGCGAGCGCATGCTCCTGCACGCCGGGCCGCCGGTCGCCTGGCACGACATGTGCGGGCCGATGCGGGGCGCGATCGTCGGCGCCATCCTGTACGAGCGCTGGGCGCGCGACGCGAAGGCTGCGCAGAAGCTGGCCGCGAGCGGCAAGATCGCGTTTTCGCCGTGCCATCACCATGGCGCGGTCGGCCCGATGGCGGGCATCATCAGCCCCTCGATGCCGCTGTGGATCGTCGAGAACTCGGCCGGCGGCGCGCGCGCCTACAGCAATTTCAACGAAGGGCTCGGCAAGGCGCTGCGCTTCGGCGCCTACGGTCCGCAGGTGCTGGCGCGCCTCGCCTGGATGCAGAAATCCCTTGCGCCGGCGCTGGGCAAGGCGCTTGCCGCGCTCGGCGGCATCGAGTTGAAGCCGCTCATTGCGCAGGCGCTGATCATGGGCGACGAAGTGCACAACCGCAACGCGGCGGCAAGCTCCCTGCTCCTGCGGCGCCTCGCCCCGGCGCTCGCGCGCGCGCGCCTGCCCGCGGAGAAGCTCGCGCAGGTGCTCGATTTCGTCGCCGGCAACGAGCATTTCTTCCTCAACATATCGATGGCGCAGGCCAAGCTGTCGCTCGATGCGGCACACGGGGTCGCCGGATCGAGCATGGTCACCGCCATGTCGCGCAACGGCGTGGAGTTCGGCATCCGCGTCAGCGGCCTGGGCGAGCGCTGGTTCACTGCGCCCGCGGGCGCAATCGACGGGCTGTACTTCGCCGGCTATGGCCCGGCGGATGCAGCGCTCGACCTCGGCGACAGCTCGATCACCGAAACCGCGGGCTTCGGCGGCTTTTCGATGGCGGCGGCGCCGGCGATCGTCAAGTTCGTCGGCGGCACGCCCGAGGACGCCACCGCCAATTCGCTGCGCATGCGCCACATCACGCTTGGCGAATCCAACGTGTTCCAGTTGCCGGCGCTCGATTTTCGCGGCGCGCCCTGCGGCATCGACATCCGCAAGGTGATCGACACCGGCATCGAGCCGGTGATCAACACCGGCATCGCGCACCACGACGCCGGCATCGGGCAGATCGGCGCCGGCCTGACGCACGCGCCGCTCGCCTGCTTCACGCAGGCGCTGGCCGCTCTCGAGATCGAGGTGAATGCATGACCGCCAATGCCAGGCTCGCCGTGGTTGCCGTCGGCGGCAACGCGCTGATCCGCGACGAGCAGCACCGCAGCATCGCCGACCAATACGATACCGCGCGCGAGACCGTGCGCTATGTGGTCGACATGCTCGAGGCCGGCTGGCGCGTGGTGTTCACGCACGGCAGCGGGCCGCAGATGGGCTTCATCCTGCGCCGCTCGGAGCTCGCGCTGCACGAAGTGATTCCGGTGCCGATGGACTATGCCGGCGCCGACCTTCAGGGCGCGCTCGGTTACATGTTCGTAAGAGCACTGCGCAATGAATTCCGCCGCCGCGGCCTGAAGCGCGAGGCGGCCGCCGTGGTGACGCAGGTGCGGGTCGACCTCGACGACCCGGGGTTTCGCGACCCCACCAAGCCGATCGGCTCGCCGATGGACGAGGCCACCGCGCGCAAGCGCGCGACCGACCTAGGCTGGCAGGTGAAGGAAGACCCCGGTCGCGGCTGGCGGCGCGTGGTGCCTTCGCCCAAGCCCAGGGAAATCGTCGACCTCGAGGTGATCCGCCACCTGGTCGGCGAGGGTTACGTGGTGGTCGCCTGCGGCGGCGGCGGCATCCCGGTGATACGCGACGCGCAGGGCGACCTGCAGGGGGTCGAGGCGGTGATCGACAAGGACACTGCCTCGAGCCTGCTTGCGCGCGCGCTGGGCGCCGACCGGCTGGTCGTTGCCACGGGCGTCGAGCGCGTGGCGCTCGACTACGGCAAGCCGACGCAGCGCTGGCTCGATCGTCTGACGCTCGCCGAAGCGAAGCAGCTCTACGACGCCGAGCAGTTCGACAAGGGCAGCATGGGCCCGAAGATCGCCGCGGTGATCGAGTTCCTCGAAGGCGGCGGCGCCGAGGGCATCATCACGGATCCGCGACACCTGGCGCCGGCGCTCGCCGGCAAGGCCGGCACGCGCATCGTTCCCGGCTGAACCCCGTTACCCGAAACACACACACCACGAAGGAGTCCGCATGCTGCTCGACGTACGTACCTACACCTGCCGTCCCGGAACCATCAAGAAACACCTCGCGCTCTACGACAAGCTCGGCAAAGTGCCGCAGACGCGCCATCTGGGCCAGCCCTTCGCCTACCTGGTGACCGAGACCGGCAACGTCAACCAGTACATTCACATCTGGGCGTACCAGGATGCCGCCGACCGCGACAACCGCCGCCTGGCGATGTGGGCGGACCCCGAGTGGGTCGCCTACACCGAGGAAAGCGCAAAGCTGGGCGCGCTCGACTCGCAAACCAACCGGCTGATGAAGCCGGTAGAGTTTTTTCCATTGAAGCGTTGAAGGAGATACACGATGCCGGGCAAAGCGAAGTACCTGTTCACCGCCAGCATGGATGTCGACGCGGACAAGGAAGCCCTGTTCAACGAGGTCTACGACACCGAGCACATTCCGATGCTGCTCAAGGTGCCGGGCGTGCTCTCGGTGCGCCGCGCCGTGGCGGTGCCGCTCACCATGTTCATCGGCGGAGAGAACAAGACCATCGTCGCCGAGGGCGAGCCACGCTACAGCGCGTATTACGAGCTGGAGAGCGCCGAGGTGCTCACCAGCGACGCCTGGGCCAAGGCAGTCGAGGCAGGCCGCTGGCCCGCGCAGGTGCGCCCGCACACGCGCAACCGCCGGCATGTGCTGCGCAAGCTGACTTCCTGACTATCAACTTGAGGACGCCCGCATGACCACAGTGGCATTCGTAGGGCTCGGTGCAATGGGCAGCCGCATTGCGGCAAACCTGCTGCAGGCCGGATTCACGCTCAAGGTGTACAACCGCGACCGCGCCAAAACGGCGGCGCTTGCTGCGCAGGGCGCGGCGGTCGCCGACTCGCCGGCGGCGGCGGCGCAGGGCGCCGCGTTCGTGGTCTCGATCGTCGCCGACGACGCCGCCTCGCGCGCAGTGATGCTTGGCGAGAAGGGCGTGCTCGCCGGCGCAGCCAAGGGCACCGTGGTGATCGATTCCAGCACCAACTCACCCGCGCTGGCGCGTGAGCTGGGCGCGGCGGCAGCGGCGAAACAGATCGCGTACCTGGACGCGCCCGTCTCGGGCAGTCTCGCGCAGGCGCAGGGCAAGGAGCTGGTGTTCCTGGTCGGCGGCGATCAGGCGGCCTTCGACCAGGCGCAGCCGCTGTTTGCGGCCATGGGGCGTCTCGCGCGCCGCATCGGCGGCCCGGGCCACGGCGCCACGCTGAAGCTGATCAACAACATGCTCTCGGCGACGCTCACCGCCGCGCTGGCCGAGGCCGCCCTGGCGGCGGAGGCGGCGGGCCTGGATCGCGACGTGACGGTGGAAATCCTCGGCGAAGGCGCGGCGGGGTGCCGGCTCACCAAGACCAAGCTGCCCAAGATGCTCAAGCGCGACTTCGCCCCGCAGTTCCAGATCGCGCTGATGGACAAGGACGTGCGCTACTTCCTCGACATGGCGCAGGCGCTGGACCGGCCGACGCCGATCGCCGCGCTGGTGCGCAGCCAGTACCAGGCCGCGCGCCGCAATCAACTCGGCAAGCTGGACACCGCTGCGGTGTTCCTGCAGGCCGCCGGCGAGCCGCCGAAGGGCTGACTAATTGATCGTGGCGCCGGTCTGGCGCACCACGCGGCCCCACTTCTGGTGCTCCGCGCGCATGAATTCGCCGAGTTCCCGCGGCCCCAGCAGGCTGGGTGCGATGCCCGCGGCGCGCAGGCTTTTGAGCAGTTCCGCATCCTGCAGTGCGTTGCCGATCTCGGCGTGCAAGCGCTGCACGATGTCCGCACGCGTGGCCGCGGGCGCCAGCAGGCACAGCCACAGCGCCGCCTCATAGCCCGGCACGCCCGCTTGCGCGAGCGTGGGAATCTCGGGCAGGTCCGGCCAGCGCGTCGCCGTGGTGACTGCGAGGGCGCGCAGGCGGCCGCTGCGCACGTGCGTGATCACGTTCGGCACGCCGGCGAAAGACACCTTGACCTGTCCCGAGATCAGGTCCTGCATTGCCGGGCCGCTGCCCTTGTAGGGGACGTGGTTGATGTTCACGCCGGCCAGCGAGGCGAACAGCGCCGCCACCAGGTGCTGGGCGCTGCCGTTGCCCGAGCTGGCGTAATCGATCACCCCCGGTTGCGCCTTGGCTGCGGCAATCAGTTCGTGCACGGAGTTTGCCTGGAACTGTGCATTCACCACCAGCACGTACGGTCCGGAGGCAACGCGCGCCACGGGCACGAAATCCTTGAACGCGTCATACGGCAGGGTCTTGTACAACCATGGACTGATGACGTGGGGCGTGGCGGTGAACAGCAGCGTATGCCCGTCCGCCTCGGCCTTGGCCACGTGGTCGGTGCCGATCGAACCGCCTGCCCCGGGCCGGTTCTCCACGAAAAACTGCTTGCCGAACTGCGCCGAGAGGCGCGGCGCCAGGAGGCGGGCGGGCACGTCGGCGAATCCGCCGGGCGAGAGCGGCACCACGATGCGCACCGGCTTGGCGGGCCAGGTCTGGGAGGCGGCCGGGCTCGAGAACAGGAGCGCGGCCAGCAGGACTGCGAGCAGGCGTGTCATCCGCTGAACACCGGGTCGGGTTGAGTGAAAAATGCGTGCAGCAAATGGTACACCGTGAGGTAATTTTTTTGCTGGAAACTGGCGTGCGAGATGCCGGCCATCACCGAGAACTGCTTGTCGGCGTTGGGCAGGCGCTTGAAGAACTCGATCAGGTCGTCCACCCCGGCGATGCCGTCGTACTGGCCGCGCAGGATCAGCGTCGGCATCGGCAACCTGGCCGGATCCACCAGCGGCAGCTTCGAGCACATGTCCACGTAGGTGCCGGTCGGCACCGAATCGTCGAGCGCGAGGATCGCGTCAGCGAAGGCCTCCACCGTGGCCGCGTCGGCGGTGCCGGGATGGTCGCGCGCGAAGATGCTGCGCACGAACGCGCGGTCGATCGGACGGCGGTTCTTCGCCTGGAATTCCGGCAGTTTCTTCTTGCGCTCGGCGAGCGTCGGGCTGCCTGCGCCCGTCCACACGAAGGCGTCGAGCGCCAGGCGCGCCACGCGCTCGGAATGGCGCTCGGCGAACAGCGCCGCCTTGAGCGCCCCGGAACTGATGCCGTAGAGCAGCAGGCTCTTCGCGCCGCTCTCGCGCAGGACGACCTCGGTGCCCGCCGCAAGGTCGTCGGCGCCGTTGGCGATGTCGAAATTGATGGGCCGCGATTTGTCCGAGCGGCCGTAGCCCTCGTTATCCATGCACCAGGTGTCGAAGCCGCGCCCGGCGAACCACTCCATCACCGAGGAGTCGGGCCGGCCGGGCACGTGCAGGTCGAAGGTCGGCTGCGAGGCCATCGAGGAGCCGTGCACGAACAGGATCGTGCCGCGCGATGTGACCCCGCCCGCGGCCGGCTTTCGCCAGAGGAAAAGTCTTGCGTCGCCCTTTTTCGCCCAGTGTTCGGTGCCTTGCATGGGGCGCAAGTCTAGCGCCCCTGCGGCCCGGCAAACAGGGTCATTCTGTGTAGAATCCATCGGTACCCTGAGGAGGGCATGATGTCGGAGAATCTTTCCGGCCTGGACACGTTTCCCAAGCTGCTGATGCACCACGCGCGCGTGCGCGGCGCGCGGCCCGCGATCCGCGAAAAGGACCTGGGCATCTGGCAGACCTGGACCTGGAAGCAGTTCGCCGACGAGGTGCGCGCGCTGGCCTGCGGCCTCGCCGCGCAGGGCTTCAAGCGCGGCGATCACCTGGCGCTGGTCGGCGACAACCGGCCGCGCCTGTATGCGGCGATGTGCGCCGCGCAGTGCCTGGGTGGCATACCGGTGCCGCTGTATCAGGATGCAGTGGCCGCGGAAATGGCCTTCCCGATCCTGAACGCCGGCATCGAATACGCAGTGGCCGAGGACCAGGAGCAGGTCGACAAGCTGCTCGAGATCCTGCCGCAGTGCCCGACGCTCAAGCACATCTATTACGACCAGCCGCGGGGCCTGCGGCATTACGCGCAGCCGCAGCTCGCCAGCTACGACAAGCTGCTGGAGCTGGGGCGCGAAACCCGGGCGCGCGACCCGGCTTTCCTGGAAGGCGAGATCGCCAAGGGCTGCGGCGAGGACACGGCGGTCATGCTTTTCACCTCGGGCACGACCGCAACGCCGAAGGGCGTTGTTCTTGCGTATCAGGCGCTGATCGAAGCGGGGCGCACCGGGGTCGAGCTTGAGAAGCTCGACGATCGCGACGTGGTTCTCGCCTACCTTCCTCCGGCTTGGGTCGGTCAGTTCGTGTTCGCTGTCGCGCAGCCCTTCGTCTCCGGCTACTGCATCTGCTGTCCGGAATCGGCCGAGACGGTGATGACCGACATGCGCGAGATTGGACCGACCTACTACTTCGCGCCGCCGCGCGTGCTCGAGGCCTTGCTCACCCAGGTGTCGATCCGCATGGAGGATGCGAGCAGCCTGAAACGCCGGCTGTACAAGACCTTCATGGGCATTGCGCAGCGTGTGGGCGGCGCATTGCTCGACGGCAAACCGGTGGGCCTCGCCGACCGGCTGCTGTACCGGCTTGGCGACCTGCTGGTGTACGGGCCGCTGCGCAACGTCCTCGGCATGAGCCGCGTGCGCGTCGCCTACACCGCGGGCGAGGCGATCGGCCCCGACCTGTTCAGGTTCTACCGCTCCCTCGGCATCAACCTGAAGCAGCTCTACGGCTCGACCGAAACGAGCGTGTTCGTGTGCATCCAGCCCGACGGCCAGGTCAAGGCCGACACGGTGGGGCCTGCGGTACCGGGCGTGGAGCTGAAATTCACGCCGGAGCGCGAACTGCTGATCCGCTCGCCGGGACTGTTCAAGGAGTATTACAAGAATTCGCAGGCGACGCTGGAAGCGAAAGACCGCGAAGGCTGGTTCCATACCGGCGACGCCGGCTACTTCGACCCCGACGGCCACTTGAAGATCATCGACCGCGTGAAAGACGTGGGCAAGCTCGCCGACGGCACCCTGTTCGCGCCCAAGTACCTCGAGAACAAGCTCAAGTTCTTTCCCTACATCAAGGAAGCGGTGGCCTTCGGCGATGGCCGCGACCGGGTTTGCGTGTTCGTGAATTTCGATTTCGACGCCGTTGCCAACTGGGCCGAGAGGCGCGGCATGCCCTACACCGGCTACACCGACCTCGCCTCGCGCGAAGAAGTGCTCACGCTGGTACGCGAGTGCATCGAGCGGGTCAACGCCGACCTCGCCGAG
>JAABQT010000420.1 GCA_011391295.1 Betaproteobacteria bacterium | reverse complement strand
ATCCGACACTATATATGGGGGTACGAGACGGTTCAAGCCACTACCGGTAGAGATTGCTCGGTACTTCCCCGGTTGCGGCAGGTGGTGCGCAGCTCTGCGCCACGCACCGTCCGCAGGCTCACGCGGCGATGACCCTTGGCGCTGCGGGCGTTGTCGCGCCGGCCCCGCGCCACACCTGGCGGACAACCCCGCTTTGCGCGTCCGGCTCAGGCGGGCTGCGGCAGTCGAAGTGCCGAGCCGCGCAGCGCCTTGCGCAAACCGGCCCAGTCGAAGGCGGGACCTGGATCGTGCTTGCGATCCGGCGCGACATGCTCGTGCCCCGCGGCGTCGCGCAACGGATAGCGGCGTGCGAGCGCGCGCAGCAGTCGCGCCAGCTGGCGGTACTGGGCCGGCTCGAAGGACCCGCCCTCGAGCCCCTCGAGTTCGATCCCGATCGAAAAGTCGTTGCAGTTGTCGCTTCCGCGCCAATGCGAGGCGCCGGCGTGCCAGGCCCGCGCGTCGCAGGACACGAATTGCATCAGTTCACCACCGCGTCGCAGGAAAAAGTGCGCCGACACCTCGACGCCGCGGATCGAGCCGAAATACGGATGTGCGTCCCAATCGAGGCGGTTCGTGAACAGGCGCTCGACCGCATCGCCGCCGTATTCGCCGGGCGGCAGGCTGATCGAATGAAGGACCACCAGCGTGACCGCGGTACCCTCGGGGCGGGGTCCGAAGTTCGGCGACGGGATCCGGCGCGCCGCGCTCCACCAGCCGTCGCGCCAGCGCGCAGGCGGCTTGCGCTCAGGCCGGGTCACCGCGATCGCCGAACGCATCGCCCGCCATCACCCCCAGGCGCGCCATGCGATAGCGCATCTGGCGCAGCGAGAGTCCGAGGCTCGCGCCGGCCGCGGTCCGGTTGTAGCGATGGCGCTCGAGCGCACGCTCGAGAATGTCACGCTCGACGTCGTCGAGGTAGGCCTCCAGGTCCTTCGGCAACGGCGCGGGGGTCGAGGCCTCGGGTTTGTGCGGCAGCGCAGCGGGTGCCGGCACGGGTGCCGCCATCAAGGGGGCCGCCTCGGCCGCGCCCCCTTCGGGCAGGGCCAGGTCCGCGCGCTCGATTGTTTCGCCGCCGGACAGCGCGAGTGCCCGGTGCAGCAGGTTTTCGAGTTCACGCACGTTGCCTGGGAACCCATAGTGCGACAGTTGTTCCAGCGCGCCACCGGTCATGACCGGCGTCGGCTGGACGCCGGCATCGCGCGCGATGCGCTGCAGCACCGCGTCGCAGATCGCCGCCAGATCGCCGATGCGCTCGCGCAGCGGCGGCACCGAGATCTGGATCACGTTGAGCCGGTAGTACAGATCCTGGCGGAAGCGGCCGGCGTGCACCTCCTCGGCCAGGTCCTTGTGCGTCGCGCTGACGACGCGCACGTTCGCGTGCATCTCGGCCACGGCACCGATCGGCCGCACGGCACGCTCCTGGATCGCGCGCAGCAGCTTGCTCTGCATCGTCAGCGGCAGGTCCCCGATCTCGTCGAGAAACAGCGTGCCGCCCTGGGCGGCCTGGAAGAAACCTTCGCGGTCCTCGGCAGCACCGGTGAAGGCGCCCTTGCGGTAGCCGAAGAACTCGGCCTCGAGCAAGGTCTCGGGAATCGCGCCGCAGTTCACCGCGACGAACGGCAGCGCAGCGCGCGGCGAAGCATCGTGGATCGCGCGTGCGACGAGTTCCTTGCCGGTGCCGGACTCGCCGCGCACGAGTACGGGCGCCATGCTGCGGGCGACCTTCCCGATGAGCGAGCGCACCTGCGCCATCGCCTGCGACTCACCCGCCAGCTTGTCGATCGCACGCGGCGAAGGCGCGGCGCGCTCGCGCTCGCGCTCCCGCTTCGGCCCGGGCGCGGCCGCCGGCTCGCGCGCGGCCGCCATGTCGGCGGGCGTGCGCCCCAGCGCCGACGCCACCACGGCGCGGAACTGGCGCAGGTCGACGGGCTTCGTCAGGTAGTCGTAGGCGCCGGCCTTCAAGGC
>JAABQT010000419.1 GCA_011391295.1 Betaproteobacteria bacterium | reverse complement strand
GAGCGCGTGTCGCGACTGGTCAGGAACGTGGCCGCCGGCATTCCGGTGCTGATCGTCGAGCACGACATCGACCGCGTGCTCGGTTTCTCGCAGACGGTGACGGTGATGAACCAGGGCGAGGTGCTGATGAGCGGCACGCCCGACGAGGTGCGCGCGGACCGGCGCGTGCAGGAGGTGTACACGGGCAGCGGCAAGCTGGCCGTGACTGCGCGCTCGGGCGTGGCTGCCGGCGCGTCGCTGCTGCGCTTTGACAAGGTGAACACCTTCTACGGCAAGAGCCACATCCTCGCCGACGCGACGCTCGACGTGCGCGAAGGCGAGATCGTGGCGCTGCTCGGCAGGAACGGCGCGGGCAAGACCACGCTGCTGAAGACGCTGAACGGCCTGGTGCCGGCCGCCTCCGGCATCATCGAGTACGAGGGCCGCGACATCGCCGGGCTGCCGGCGCACGAGATCGCGCGCCGGGGCATCGGCTACGTGCCGCAGGGCAGGGGCCTGTTCGCCGGCATGACGGTGGCGGAGAACCTCGCCCTCGGGCGCCTCGCGCGCGCCGCCGACGGCAGCCACGGCATCGCGTGGAGCGAGGAGAAGATCTTCGAGTATTTCCCGCGCCTCAAGGAGCGCATGCATGTCGCCGCGGACTACCTCTCGGGCGGCGAGCAGCAGATGGCGGCGGTGGCGCGGGCCCTCTCGGGCAATGTGAAGCTGCTGCTGCTGGACGAACCCTTCGAAGGCCTCGCCCCGACCATCGTGCAGGAGCTGTTCGGCGTTTTCGACCGGCTGCGCGGGCAGACCTCGATCGTGATCGTCGAACACAACCTCGACCTGGTGCTGGCGCTCGCCGACCGCGTGTTCGCGCTGGAGCGCGGCGCCGTGTTCCACCAGGGGCCGGCCGCGCCCCTGCTCAACGACCTCGACTACCGGAAGAAGATCCTATGGCTATGACCCAGCAACCCCTCCTCTCGGACGGCCAGTGGACCGCGGGCAAAGGCGTGCCGCTCGTCGTGATGGACAAGTACGCCCTCGCGCCCGGCGCGCAAGTGGGCACCGCGGACCAGGCGCAGGTCGAGCAGGCGGTGGCGGCGGCGCATGCCGCGTTCCGGCGCAGCGCGCCCAACCCCTACGAGCGCGGCGCGGTCCTCGAGCGCGCAGCGCAGCTCCTGGAACCACGGTCGGACGATTTCGTGCGCACCATGCAGATGGAAGCCGGCTTCACCGTCGCGGACGCGAGCGGCGAGGTGCGCCGCTGCATCCAGACGCTGAAGCTCTCGGCGGAAGAAGCGCGGCGCCTGGCGGGCGAGGTGATCCCGCTCGCCGGCGCGCCGCAGCAGGCCGCTCGCCTGGGCTTCACGCTGCGCGTGCCGCTCGGCGTGGTGCTGGCGATCACGCCGTTCAATTCGCCGCTCAACACGGTCGCCCACAAGATCGCGCCTGCGTTCGCCGCGGGCAACGCGGTGATCCTGAAGCCGGCTTCCGCCACGCCGCTCACCGCGTGCAAGCTCGCGCAAGTGCTGATCGAGGCGGGCATGCCGCGCGGCTTCCTGTCGGTGATCCCCGGCGGCGCGCAGGTCGCCGACTGGCTGATCGCGGACCCGCGCGTGCGCTTCTTCGCCTTCACCGGCAGCACCGAGGTCGGGCGCAGCATCCAGGGCCGCGCGGGGCTGCGCCGCACGCAGATGGAGTTGGGTTCGATCGCCTGCACCATCCTGTGCGACGACGCGAAGCTGGACACGGCGCTCACCAAGGTGGTGAACGCGGGCTACCGCAAGGCGGGACAGGTGTGCACCTCGGTGCAGCTGCTCCTCACCCATCGCTCGATCGTGAAGGATGTCGAGCAGCGCCTGGCGAAGCTCGTCCAGGCGCTCGCCTGGGGCGATCCGCGCGAGCCGAACACCTTCGTCGGGCCGCTGATCAGCGAGAAGGAGGCGATCCGCGTCGAGGCCTGGATCGAGGAGGCGATGGCGCGGGGCGCGAAACGCCTCGCCGGCGGCGCGCGCAAGGGCGC
>JAABQT010000418.1 GCA_011391295.1 Betaproteobacteria bacterium | reverse complement strand
TACCTGACGATCGTCTGGGGCCTCGCCTACCTGGTGCTGTACCCGGGGCTCGGCAGCTACGCGGGCACGCTCGGCTGGACGCAGATCAAGCAGCTGGAGGAAGAAGACCAGCAGGCGCAGAAAGCCTACGGGCCTCTGTACGAGAAATTCGCCGTGCTCGACATCGAAGCGCTGTCGAAGAACGCCGAGGCGCTCGCGGTCGGCCAGAAGCTGTTTCTCAACAATTGCGCGCAGTGCCATGCCTCGGACGGCGGCGGCAGCCGCGGTTTCCCCAGCCTGGCGGACAACGACTGGCTCTGGGGCGGCACGCCGGAGGCGATCAGGGCGAGCATCATCGAGGGCCGCACCGGCGCGATGCCGCCGTTCGGCCCGGTGCTGGGCGAGCAGGGCGTCAAGGACGTCGCGAATTACGTGCGCTCGCTTTCCGGCCTGGCGCATGATTCGATCCGCGCGGCGCGCGGCAAGGAGAAGTACGCGCAGACCTGCGTCGCCTGCCATGGGGCGGAGGGCAAAGGCAACCCGGTGGTCGGGGCGCCCAACCTGACCGACAAGATCTGGCTGCACGGCTCGGGCGAGGAGGCGATCGCCGCCCAGATCACCAAGGGCCGCATCAACCAGATGCCCGCGCACAAGGACATCCTGACACCCTCCAAGATCCAGCTGCTGACGGCCTACGTCTATTCGCTGTCGCGGAAATAGAATGCGGAGATGAAAGCCGATGTCGTAGAGCATTCCCTCTACGAAGTCCGCAAGGCGATCCACCCGCGCGCGGTGCACGGCTGGTTCGCGGCCTGGCGCTGGCTGCTGGTCTGGGCCACGCAGCTGGTGTTCTACGGCCTGCCCTGGCTGCCCTGGAACGATCGCCAGGCGGTGCTGTTCGACGTCGTCCACCGCAAGTTTTACATCTTCGGCCTGGTGTTCTGGCCGCAGGACGTCATCTACCTCACCGTCCTGCTGATCATTGCGGCGCTGTCGCTGTTCCTGTTCACCGCGGTGGCCGGACGCCTGTGGTGCGGCTACGCCTGCCCGCAGACCGTCTATACCGAGATCTTCATGTGGATCGAGCACAAGATCGAGGGCGACCGGAACGCCAGGATCAGGCTGGATAGTTCCGGCTTTTCAATGAAAAAGCTTTTCCTGAAAATGGAAAAGCACGGCATCTGGATTGCGCTGTCCCTCTGGACGGGCTTTACCTTTGTCGGCTACGTCACGCCGATCCGCGAGCTGTGGGGCGAGGTGATGACGCTCACGACGGGTCCATGGGAAACCTTCTGGATCCTGTTCTACGGCTTCGCCACTTACGGCAACGCGGGCTGGATGCGCGAGCAGGTCTGCACCTACATGTGCCCGTATGCGCGCTTCCAGAGCGCGATGTTCGACAAGGACACGCTCATCATCACCTACGACAAGGCGCGCGGCGAGCCGCGGGGGAAAAACACCGTCAAGGGCAAGGCCGAGGGGCTGGGGGACTGCGTCGACTGCAATATCTGCGTGCAGGTCTGCCCGACCGGGATCGACATCCGCGAGGGCCTGCAGTACCAGTGCATCGGCTGCGCCGCCTGCATCGACGGCTGCAACCAGGTGATGGAGAAGGTGGGCCGGCCGAAGGGCCTGATCCGCTACGCGACCACGCACGCGATCGAGCAGAAGCTTTCGCGCGCCCAGATGTTCCGCCGCGCGTTCCGGCCGCGCGTGCTCGTCTACACGGCAATCGTCTGGGCCGTGATCGGCGCGGCGGTCCTCGGGCTGTACCTGCGCGTGCCGCTCAAGGTGGACGTGATCCGCGACCGCGCGGCGCTCGCGCGCGAGGTCGAGGGCGGGAAAATCGAGAATGTCTACCGCCTGCAGGTGATGAACACCACCGAGGAAACGCGCATGTACGAAATCTCGGTGACCGGCCTGCCGACGCTGCAGATCGCCACCGAGCCGAGCGTCCTCACCGGCCCGACCGAGAGCCGCATGGTGCCGGTGCGCCTGCGCATCGACCCGGGGCAGGCGGCGCCGGGCACCCACAAGATCGTCTTCA
>JAABQT010000417.1 GCA_011391295.1 Betaproteobacteria bacterium | reverse complement strand
CCAGCACGAACAGCGCCGTTCCGGTGGAACGAAACGCCACCGCGGTCGTCACGTTGGTGCCGTGATCGAAGGCAATGCGCGCGGCCACGTGATTGCTGCCGAAGACGGCGGCGATCAGCAACAGCAGGGCGATCCCGCCCCAGCGGGAAATCGGCTGGCCGGTCAATGCGGGATCAATCGGTCTTGATGCCGCCGTCCTTCACGACCTTGCCCCAGTGCGCGAGCTGCTCCAGCGTCCACTTCTGCAGCGCATCCGGAGTGCTCACGTTCAGGTCCATGCCGAGGCCCTCGGCGAGCGTCTTGCGCACGTCGGCCTGCTGCAGCACGTTCGTCAGCTCCGCATGGAACCGGTCGATGATCGGCTTGGGCGTGCCCGCGGGTGCGTAGATCCCCCACCAGGCGTACGCGGTCAGGCCGGGGAAACCCTGCTCGATCAGCGTCGGCACGTCGGGCAGCGCCGCCGCGCGCTGATGGCCCGTGGTGGCGATCGCCCGCATCTTGCCGCCACGCACCTGCGGCGACAGCAGCGCCACCGAGCCGATGCCCATGTCGATCTGCCCGCCGAGGATGTTCTGATTCATCGGGCCGCCGCCCGCGAAGGGCGCGTGCACGATCTTGAAGCCGGCCATCTGCTGCGCCTGCACCAGCACCAGGTGGCCGATCGTGCCGTTGCCGATCGAGCCGATGCTCACGGAATCCGGCCTGGCCTTGGACGCGCTCACGACTTCGGTGAACGACTTCCAGGGCTTTGCCACCTGCGTGGCGATCGCATAAGGCGCGGTGCCGACCAGCATCACCGGCGCGAAATCCTTCGCCGTGTCGTACGGCAGCTTGGAGATCAGCGCCTGGTTCACGCCATGGGAATCGAAGACGACCACGAAGGTGTAGCCGTCGGCCGGCGCCTTGGCCGCGGCCGCGGTGCCGATGGAGCCGCCCGCCCCCGGGCGGTTCTCGACGATGAACTGCGTCTTGAGCGGGTCGGCCAGCTTGGCGCCCAGCAGGCGCGCGAGCGGGTCGACCGAGCCGCCCGGCGGGAAGGGCACGATGAAGCGCACCGGCTTGCTCGGCCAGACCTGGGCGACCGCGGGCAGAGCGGCAACTATCGCGGCAATGACGAAAAACAGGGCACGACTCATGGTTGTCTCCTCGTTCGGGACCGCGCCGATGCGGGCGATTCCGGCCTGACCGCCAGCGCCGCCTTGCGGTCCACCGGGACCGGCGTCTTCGCGTCCGGCGGCGGCATTGCGGCGGCCGGATAGTAAGCGATTTCATGGGCTTTGGCAGGCTTGTGCAGGGTCAGGTTCCTGCGGTTCGCGCCCTTCGGCAGGACGACCTTGCCGTCCACGATCTCCAGGTCGGTCCACCAGGTCTTCGCCTCGTTGATCGATCCATTGCCGATGCGGTCGTCGTAGCGCACGATCCAGCGCCGCGCCCAGGGAAGATGGATCGCCGCCCACAGGAACACGCGGTGCGCGAGCAAGCCCTCGTGGTTGTACGGGCAGGTCTTCATGCAGCGGCCGCAGGCCGAGCCGTGCGGATTGGTGACGCGGTAGCGCGCGCAGCGCTCGACGTCCGGCTTCCACATCTCGTAGCCGTTGAACATCACCTTGTCGCCGAACGAGATCGCGCTGCAGGGGCATTCGCGCGCGCATTTCATGCACTTGCTGCAGGTATCCTGCAGCCCGAAGTCGATCGGTTGGTCCCAGGCGAGCGGCAGGTCCGTGGTCACCACCGCGCTCTTGAAGCGCGGCCCGACGAACGGGTTGAGCACCAGTTCGCCGATGCGCGAGAGTTCGCCCAGCCCGGCCAGCAGCACCAGCGGCAGCTGCAATACGTCGGAATCGGCATTGGTCTGCGAGCGCGCGCTCCAGCCCAGGCTGCGGATGAATGCCGCGACCACGCCGCAGATTTCCCCGCCGCGCATGTAGGCGCGCATCGATTGCGCGCCCGAGATCCAGTCGTCGCCGGACGCGCCTTCCATGGTCTCGAAACCCTGGTCCACCAGCATCACCAGCGCGCTGCGGTGGTAGGGGTCGATCGGCGCGCCGTCGTCCTGGTGCGAATACCAGGCATAGC
>JAABQT010000416.1 GCA_011391295.1 Betaproteobacteria bacterium | reverse complement strand
GGATCACGACCACGTCGTAAGCGGTGCAGCCGCCCGTGCCGGCGAGCACCGTTTCCATCGGCCGCGGCGCGAGGTTGCGCCCACCGGCCTCGGGCGCGCCGTCCATGGCGAGGATGTGATTGCTCCCGGTTTCCGCGATGAACGACATCCCCACGCCAGACCAACGCACCGTGCACTCCATCAAGAACCTCCAGTGAAATCAGTGATTTGTGCCATGCAGCGAACAGAATTCCGTGGCGGGATATTGCAATGCAGCAATGAATCGCGCATAATGCGCTCCTGCATGGCCGCGACCAACGCGTCGCCGCCGTGTGTCTCCACCACCCTCCTCCTTTGGTGGATTCAGCGCAACTCTCCGGAGTTGCGCTTTTTTTTGTCACGACAAGGGTTTGACGCTGAGCCGAGGGTCCCATAAAATCCGCGCCTTTTCTCCGGTAGCCGCTTCATGAAGACTTTCTCCGCAAAACCGCAGGATGTCGTGCATGGCTGGTTCGTCCTCAATGCCGAGGGCAAGGTGCTCGGCCGCCTTGCGGCGCAGATTGCCACGCGGCTGCGCGGCAAGCACAAGCCCGAGTACACGCCGCACGTCGATACGGGCGACTTCATCGTGGTCGTCAATGCCGCGAAAATCCGCGTCACCGGCAAGAAGGCGCTGGACAAGAAGTATTACCGGCACACCGGCTATCCCGGCGGCATCCGCGAGACGAACTTCGCCAAGATGCAGGCGCAGCATCCGGAGCGCGTGCTCGAAAAAGCAGTCAAGGGCATGCTGCCCAAGGGGCCGCTCGGCTACGCGATGCTGAAGAAGCTCAAGGTCTACCCGGCGGCCAATCACCCGCACTCGGCGCAGCAGCCGAAGGCACTCGAGGTATAAGGACGGCAAATGGTCGGCGATTATTACTACGGCACGGGTCGGCGCAAGAGTTCGGTCGCACGCGTATTCCTGAAGCCCGGCAAGGGTCAGTTCGTGGTCAACGGCAAGCCCGTGGACGAATTCTTCTCGCGCGAGACGGGGCGCATGATCGTGCGCCAGGCGCTCGAAGTGACGAAGACTGCGTCGACGTTCGACATCAAGGTCAACGTGTTCGGGGGCGGAGAAAACGGGCAGGCAGGCGCGGTGCGCCATGGCATTGCACGCGCGCTGGTGGAGTACGACGCCGCCCTCAAGCCCTCGCTTCGCGCAGCTGGCCTGGTGACGCGCGACGCGCGCGAGGTAGAGCGCAAGAAGGTCGGCCTGCGCAAGGCGCGCCGCCGCCCGCAGTTCTCCAAGCGCTGAACGCCGGCGCCGCGCCGTTCGCACACGAGGCCGTCCTGCGGGGCGGCCTTTTGTTTTTTCTGGTGCGCAGATGCATCATTGCGCCGTGCACATTCCCAGCAGGTTGCTGAAGCTCCGCCAGCGATTCGGCATCGCGGCGCCGCGCGTCGCCATACGCTCCGAGGTGGCGTGGTACCTGCGCTGGGTCGGACTCATCCTGGTGCTGGGCTGTTCGGCCGCCCTGGCGGCCTGGATGTACGACGCGGGCCGCAGGTTTGCCGGCTTCGATCGCAGCGAGGTGGAGCAGGAACTTACGGCCACGCGCCGCGACCTCGAGGCCGCGCGCAGCGAGCTCGAACGCGTACGCGCCGTGGCCAACGCTGCGGACAGCAGGCTGTCGATCGAGCGCAGCGCGCAGGTCAAGCTGGCCCAGCAGATTCGCGGCATGGAACAGGAGTCGGCACGCCTGCGGGAGGAACTTGCGATCTTCGAAAGCATGCTCTCGGCGGAGCAGCGTGCCGCAAACCCGCTGTCCATCAACCGGTTTACCGTGGTTCCCGATGTCCTGCCCGGGGAATACCGCTACCGCCTGCTGCTGCTGCTCGCGCCAGGGGGCCGCCGCGAGCGCGATTTCCAGGGGCGCCTCGAGCTGGTGGTCAGTCTGACGGAGGGGGGCAAGAATGCTATGATGACCTTCCCCGAAAGCGGAGACCCCAGCGCCTCCGCTTTCCGGTTGACTTTCAGGCACTTCCATCGCGTTGAAGGCGTTTTCCGCGTGGACCCGAAAGCCAAGGTCGAAAGCGTGCAGGTGCGCGTCTACGAGGGGACT
>JAABQT010000415.1 GCA_011391295.1 Betaproteobacteria bacterium | reverse complement strand
CGCCAGCGCCACGCGCCCGCAGCTCGCCGGCCGCGCCTACGACGCCATGGGCGTGTCGCTGGTGCTGCACCCGCGCAATCCCTATTGCCCCACGGTGCACATGAACGTGCGCTGCTTTGCCGCCGGCGATGTCTGGTGGTTCGGCGGCGGCATGGATCTCACGCCGTACTACGGGTTCGAGGAAGACGCGGAGCATTTCCATGCGACCTGCCGCGCCGCGTTGTCATCCTTCGGCAATGACCGCTATCCTCGATACAAGCGCTGGTGCGACGAGTACTTCTTCCTGAAGCACCGCAACGAGCCGCGCGGCATCGGCGGCATTTTCTTCGACGACCTGAACGAACCGGACTTCGACACCAGCTTCGCTCTCGTGCGCTCGGTGGGCGACCATTTCCTCGACGCCTACGTCCCCATCCTGGAGCGCCGCAAGGGCTCGCCGTACGGCGAGCGCGAGCGCGAATTCCAGGCCTACCGGCGCGGGCGCTACGTGGAGTTCAACCTGGTGGTCGACCGCGGCACGCTGTTCGGCCTGCAGTCCGGCGGGCGCACCGAGGCAATCCTGATGTCGCTGCCGCCGCGCGTGGCGTGGCGCTACGACTGGAAACCGGAGCCGGGTTCGCCCGAGGCGCAGCTCAGCACCGAGTTTCTCAAGGCGCGCGAGTGGCTTTAGGGCAGCTCCGCCGCCCTCCGGTAGTGCGGCTGCGCCTCGGCGCCGCGCCCCAGCCGGTCCAGGAGCCGCGCCAGCTCCAGCTGGGTGGCGCGCGTCTCGGCGAACGACAGGCTGGCCTCGAGGTAGCTTTGCGCCTTGCCCCAGAGCTCGGCCTGCACGCACAGGCGCCCCAGCGCCGCCAGCAGCTGCGCGTCGCCGGGCTGATCGAGCAGCCAGCGCTCGGCGCGCTCGATGCGCAGGCGCGCCTCCTCGATGCGCGCGGCCTGCTCCATCGACGGCAACTCGCCGTAGAGCGCCGCGAGCGCAGCGTCCCACTCGATGGCCAGCGCCTTTTCCAGGGCCTCGCGCGACAGCGCCGCGAGTCCCAGCGTGCGCGCATGCCGCGACGCGGCAGCGGCGATGCGCGCGCTGGTGCGCTCGTGCGACGGAATGCGGCGCCAGCGCTCCTCGAAGCGCCCGCGATCCTTCGCCGCCTGCGCCAGCACTTCGACGTGCGCCTGCACGCGGTATTCCTCGACCAGATTCGGGGACAGGGCATGGCGCTTGGCAAGCAGGGCGGTGATGCGCAGCACTTCCTCCCAGTCGCGCATGCCGCGCGCGGCGCGCAGCATCAGCCGCGTTGCCGCGATGTGGCGCGCACCCGAGCCCTGCAGGCTGCGTAGCGCGTCGCCGGCCCCGGCGTAGTCGCGCTCCGAGAGCGCCATCACCGCCTGCGACAACAGGCCGGCAGTGCGCGCGCCCGCGCTTTCGGCGCGCTCCAGCCACTGCGCGCGGCGTTCCGGCGCGCCCAGTTCGTGGGCGGAACGCGCGGCGATGATCGCCGCGACGCCGGCCGCGACGCCCTCGCCGTGGGCGCGCGCGGCCTTCTTTTCCGCGCGCGCGTAGCGGCCCTCCAGCCAGTCCTGCAGCCCCTCGGCGAGCGCGGCGTAGGCCTGCTCGCGGCGCCGGCGCGCGCGCCAGGCGCCCACATAGGCGGGCAGCGAGGACGCGTGATGCAGCATGCGCAGCGCGAGGTACAGGCCGGCGAACCCGAGCGCCGCCAGGACTCCGAACAGCAGCACAGACATCTCCACGCGCCAATGGCCGTGGGCGAACTGCACGTAGCCCTGGTCCAACCGCCCGAACAGTGCGAGCCCCGCCGCCGCGGCAAACACCGCCAGCAGCCACAAGAGCGCCCTCATCGGGCGGGGCGGTCGCGGCGCGAATTGAAACTGCGCACCGCCTCCAGGCTTTCGGCAATGGACGGCGGCTCGACTCCGATCGGCGCCGCCAGCAGCTGCGTCAATCGCGCCAGCGCGGCCCGCGTGCCGCCGGCGCGCGCGTCATAGTAGCGCTGCAGCCACTGCTGCGCGGCGCTCAGATCCCCGCGGTAGGCCGGCTGGTTGCGCGCCAGCAGGGCAAGCCGCGCGCCGAG
>JAABQT010000414.1 GCA_011391295.1 Betaproteobacteria bacterium | reverse complement strand
TGCGGCGGTCCCAGCCCCGGATCGCGCCGCTGGCCAGACTGAGGTTGGGGTGCGCCACCACGCGTCGCGGGTCGAAGTACTCGATCGCACCCAGGCCGTCGCAGCGCGGGCAGGCGCCCATCGGGTTATTGAACGAAAACAGCCGCGGCTCCAGTTCGGGCAACGAATAGCTGCACGCCGGGCAGGCGAACTTCGCCGAGAACAAGTGCTCCTTGCCCGAGTCCGCTTCGAGGGCGATCGCGCGGCCGTCGGCGTGGCGCAACGCGGTCTCGAACGACTCCGCCAGGCGCTGCTTTGCTTGCGCACGCACCTTGAGCCGGTCCACCACCACGTCCACGCAGTGCTTGACGTTCTTCGCCAGCCGCGGGGCCGCATCGAGCTCGAACACCTTGCCATCCACGCGCACGCGGGTGAAGCCCTGCGCGCGCAATTCTTCCAGGAGATCGGATTGTTCTCCCTTGCGCCCTGCCACCACCGGCGCCAGCACCATGAGCCTGGTGTCGTCCGGCAGCGCCAGCACCTGGTCCACCATCTGCGCCACCGACTGCGCCTGCAAGGGCAGCGCATGGTCGGGGCAGTAGGGCGTGCCGACGCGCGCGAACAGCAGGCGCAGATAGTCGTGGATCTCCGTGACGGTGCCGACGGTGGAGCGCGGATTGTGGCTGCCTGCCTTCTGCTCGATGGCGATGGACGGCGACAAGCCCTCGATCAGATCGACGTCCGGTTTCTCCATCAGCTGCAGGAACTGGCGCGCGTAGGCCGACAGCGACTCGACGTAACGGCGCTGGCCTTCGGCGTACAGCGTATCGAAGGCGAGCGAGGACTTGCCCGACCCCGACAGGCCCGTGATCACCACCAGGCGGTGACGCGGCAGATCGACGTTGAGATTCTTGAGGTTGTGCGTGCGCGCACCGCGTATGCGGATCGTGTCCATCGCGCCGGAAGGCGAAAGTAAACTTGCTACTATAGCGAGTTCCACGTCGACGTTTCCAGCCTTTCTTCACTTCACGATGGATTCGCAGCGCATGAGTGCCCGGGAATTGCGGGCGGGCGTGTCGCTCGCCGGCATCTTCGGCTTGCGCATGCTCGGGCTGTTCCTGATCCTGCCGGTGTTCGCCGTGCACGCCCCGCAACTCGCGGGCGGCAATGACCTGGTGCTGGTCGGCATCGCGCTCGGCGCCTACGGACTGGTGCAGGCCTTCCTGCAGATTCCGTTCGGCATGGTCTCCGACCGCTGGGGACGCAAACCCGTGATCGTGGCGGGCCTGCTGATCTTCGCCGCCGGCAGCTTCCTTGCGGCGGGCGCGCAGGACATCTGGACCGCGATCGCGGGCCGCGGTTTGCAGGGCGCGGGCGCGATCTCGGCGGTGGTCATGGCGCTGGCCGCCGACCTGACGCGCGAGCAGCACCGGGTCAAGACCATGGCGATGGTGGGTGCGACCATTGGTTTGAGCTTCGCGCTGTCGCTGGTGCTGGCGCCCGCGCTCTACGCGGTGATCGGTATGGGCGGGTTGTTCTCGCTCACCGGCGTGCTCGCGCTGTTGGCGATCGGCGTGATCGTGTGGCTGGTGCCCGTCGTGCCGATGCGCGTGCACCGCGCCGCCGAGCGCAGCCCCGGAGTGCTGCGCAGTGCGTTGCTTGATCCGCAATTGCTGCGGCTCAACACGGGCATCTTCGTCCTGCATCTGGTGCAGATGGCGATGTTCGTGGTGGTGCCGCCACTGCTGGTGGCGGCCGGGCTTCCCCTGGCCGCCCACTGGAAGGTGTACCTGCCGGTCGTGCTGGCATCGTTCGCGCTGATGGTTCCACCGGTGCTGCACGCGGATCGGCGCAATGCGAGTCGCGGCGTCCTGCTGGGCGCAATCGTGCTGCTCGTGCTCGCCGAAGCAGGTTTAACCGTCGGCGAGCCGCGCATCGCGCTGCTGGCCGCGCTGCTGCTGGCGTTTTTCGCCGCGTTCAATGTGCTCGAGGCACTCTTGCCGTCGCTGGTGTCGCGCATCGCGCCGGCGCATGCGCGCGGCGCGGCGATCGGCGTCTACAACACCGCGCAGACCCTTGGTCTGTTCTGCGGCGGTCTGATGGGCGGCTGGATTGCGGGGCGCTACGGCGCGGCCGCGGTGTTCGGCGCCTGCACGGC
>JAABQT010000413.1 GCA_011391295.1 Betaproteobacteria bacterium | reverse complement strand
GAACACGAGCTTCTTCATCAAGGAGCCGGCGAGCGCGGGCTTCGTCTCCTGGCACCAGGACGCGACCTACTGGGGGCTGGAGCCCGATGACGTGGTCACGGCATGGGTGGCCCTGAGCGAGAGCAACGAGGTCAGCGGCTGCATGAAGGTGATCCCGGGGACGCACCGCGAGTCGCACATGCCCCACGTGGACACCTTCCACAAGGACAACCTGCTCACGCGCGGGCAGGAGATCGCCGTCGAGGTGGACGAAGCGCGCGCGGTGGAAATCCACCTCCGGCCCGGCCAGTTCTCCCTGCACCACATCAGGCTGGTGCACGGCTCGGCGCCCAACCGCGCGCAGGATCGCCGCATCGGTTTCGCGATGCGCTACATCCCGCCCTACGTGCGCCAGACCAAGCAGCGCGATTCCGCGATGCTGGTGCGCGGCGCCGACACGCACGGCAATTTCGACCCCGAGCCGCGGCCGCGCGCCGATCTGGATGCCGCCGCGCTCGCCGCCCACGCGGACGCGACCGAGCGCAAACTCTCGGTGTTCTACGAAGGCGCGCCGCCGGCCTCGCGGCCGGCGCCGCTGCGCACGGGCTCCTGAGCGGCGCGCAGCGCGCCGCTGCGCACCGCGGCTTCGCGGTCGGCCTCGTGCTGGAAGCGGGGCGTTTCATCGCGCGCCTGGCGCGTGTCGGCGCCGCGCGTCCTGCCGGCCTCCTGCTTCCACGCCTCGTCGTTGGCCCAGCGGTTGGGCAGGGCTACGATGCGCCCCGGCTCGGTGGCGCTTTCCAGCACGCCGAGCGCTGCGCGCACGATGCCGAGCTGGTCTGCCGCGTCGAACGGCTTGCCCGAGGTATGTCCGAGCGGATAGTCGACGAACACCGCGCGCGGCGGGCGTCCCGCCTCGAGGATGTCGAGCGCGCTGCCCAGGCACAGCGTGGCAATCCCGTTCGCTTCGAGGTGCCGCGCAACCAGGCACACGGTCTGGTGGCACACGGGGCACATCGGCACGAGCAGCGCGGCGTCGACCCGCTCGGCGCGGAACGCTTCCAGCAGAGCAGGCGCGACCTCCTCGCGCACGCGGCGCTGCGAGTACACCCCGCCCATGCACGACAGCACCGAATCGGCCAGCTGGCCGATGAAACCTTGCGCGGCGAGCGCCCGCAGCGCACCGAGCGGCAGGACGCAGCCCGGGTCGCGCCGCGCGTCGGCGAGGTAATTCTCGGTGATGTGCGAGAAGCGCAGCTTTGCATCCGGCGTGTCCGCGGCGATGCGCCGGATCGAAGTGTCGTCCTTGTAGTGATAGGCCACCTGCCCGAGCGCGTAGGCGCCGGCGGTGGACAGCAGGCCGACGCGGGCCGCGGACAGAGGCTTCGCCAGTGGCTGCCAGGGCGGCGCATCCTCGGCGCGGCACCAGCGGTAGGGGGCGTAGCCGAGGCTCCGGTAGCGCTCGTTGACCGCCCGCATGTACTCGACCGTCATCCTCGCCCTCCGCCAATGAAACGCCACCTGTGCAAGTGTCGCATGATGCGTAGACTGGCGGGATGAACGGCAAGGCCTCGGAAGACCCGGACGGGCGGCTGGAAGCGGAATTCGCGGTGCGCGAGTCGCGCGCGCTCGCCATGGGCGGGCTGGAGAAGCTCGCCCGCCGCAAGGCGGCCGGCATGCTGAACGCGCGCGAGCGCATCGCGCGGCTGTGCGACCCGGGCAGCTTCATCGAGTCTGGCCTCTTCGCCACCTCGACCAGCAACCCGGCGGATCGCGACAGCACGCCCTGCGACGGCAAGATCACCGGCTTCGGCAAGGTGAACGGGCGCGAGACCGCCGTGCTGGCCAACGACTACACGGTGATGGGGGCCTCCAGCGGCTCGACCAACGGCCGCAAGATCGCGCACATGAAGCGCGTCGCCACGCAGCGCGGACTGCCGATGGTGTTCCTCGGCGAATCGTCCGGCGCGCGCATGCCCGACCACATGGGCGCGCGCGGCATGGGCGCGCTCCTCGGCAACGACGGCACGCAGTACCTGCGCATGCGCGAGACGCCCTGGGCCTCCGCGACGCTGGGGCTGTCCTACGGCTCCTCGTCCTGGTACGCGGTGTTGGCCGATTTCAACGTGATGCGCAAGGGGGCGGTGCTGGCGGTGTCGAGTTCGCTG
>JAABQT010000412.1 GCA_011391295.1 Betaproteobacteria bacterium | reverse complement strand
TCTTCGGCGAGCGCTTTTTCGAGCAGCGTCGCCGGCGCGAGCACCGCGCCGGAGATCATCGCCGCCTGAAGGTCGATCACCGCGCGCTTGGCGTGGTGCAGCACCTCCGGCGCGAGCGCCTGCCCGCGCGACTGGGCGGCCCAGGAGGCAAAACGCTCGACGACGTGCGCCATGGCTAGAACTGGTAGCGGCGCAGTCCGCCGTCCACCGGGATCACCGCCCCGGTGATATAGCGCGCGCGCGGCGAGGCGAGGAAACAGGCCAGGTTGGCGATGTCCTCGGGCTTGCCGTATTCGCCCACCGGGATCTCGTGCTCGGACTGCCAGGCGCGGTACTCGGGCGTGTAGTTGCGCTCGATCTGCTCGCTCATGATGCGCCCGGGCGGGATGCAATTGACGGTGATGCCGTGCTTGCCCACCTCGCGCGACAGGCCCTTCGCCCAGGCGTGCATCGCCGCCTTGGCGGCGAACGCACCGTTGATGCCTTCGGGCTCGCTCTTGCCCGTGATGTTGATGATGCGGCCCCACTTGCGCGCCATCATCTGCGGCAGCAGCGCGTGCGCGAGCTGGCGCTGGCGCGTGAAATTGAGGGTCATCGCCTCTTCCCACTGCGCCTCGCCCGTGTCGAGCTTGAAGGCGCGCGAGCCGCCGGCGTTGTTCACCAGGATGTCCACGGCGCCCAGGCCCGCGAGCGCGGCCTCGGCGATGCGCTGCGGCGCGCCTTCCTGCAGGAAGTCGGCTTCGATGATGAGCAGCTTGGCGTTGGCTTCCTGCGCGAGCGCCTCCAGCCGCTCGCGGCGGCGCGCCATCACCGCGAGGCGCACGCCTTCTGCCGCCAGCGCCAGCGCGATGCCGCGGCCGATGCCGGCCGAGGCGCCGGTGATCAGTGCCGTGCGCCCTGCGAGTTCGAGATCCATGCGCCAGCCCCGTTCAGAATTGTCGCGTGTACTGCGCCGGGTCGATTCTCGCACCCACGACGAGCGGCCGGTCCTTGGGCCGCCTGCCCGCGAGCAGGCGCTGCAGCGCCCGCGCGCTGTCGACCGCGGCGCCTTCGCAGCCCATCGAGCGCGCCAGCATCCCGACGTCGGTGGGCTCTATCAGCGTACCCCAGCTCGGGTATTTGCGGTTCGCCTGCTTGATCTCGATGCGGTTGAGGCTCCCGTCGCAGAACACGACCACCAGCAGCGGCAATCCCAAGCTGGCGGCGAGGCGAAGCTCGCCCTGCACCATCGCCAGCCCGCCGTCGCCCAGGAAGCACACCACCGGGCGCTTGGGGTGGAGCAGCTGCGCGACGATCGCCGCGGGCAGCGAGTAGCCCATGGACGACAGGCCGTTCGACATCAGCACCGAGCGCGGCGCGTAGGCGCTCCAGCCCTGGCCGACGAGCAGCTTGTGCGAGCCCACGTCGGTGGTGGCGAGCGCCTGGCGCGGCAGGGCCTCGCGCACCGCGTCGATGACGTCGGTGGGGTTGAGCCGTCCCTTCACGCGCCCCGCGTAGTACGCGGCGCGCAGGGCGTCGCGATGGCGCTTCACCGCCGCCGGCTTCCAGCGCGCCTCGCCTTTCCACTGGTCCGCAATGTCCTCGAGGATCAGGGCGATGTCGCCGACCAGCTCGGTGTCGGCGGCGTAGATCTGATCGGTATTCGGCACCGCGTCGATGTGCACGGTGGGCACCGAGAGCGTCCAGGGCTTGATCAGCTCCACCGCGTCGAAGCCGACGGCGAGCAGCAGGTCACAGCCCTTGAGGAAATCCCACATGAGGGCGTTGCACGCCATGTCCAGGGTGCCGGCGTAGTACGGGTGGTCCTCCGGGAGCACGCCTTTCGCCATCGGCGCCACCACCACCGGAATGCCGGCCGCCTCGGCGAGGCGCGCGAGTGCGGTATGCGCGTTGGCGCGCTGCGCGGCGATGCCGGCGAGCAGCACGGGTTTTTTCGCCTTGCGCAGGCGCCGTGCGATGCCGGCGTCCCCGCCGAAGGCCCGGGGCGCGCGCGGCGGCAGCGCCACCGCGTCGTCCTTCGCCTGCGCCCCTACCACGTCGGCATGCGTGGTGATGTGCACCGGCCCCGGGCGCTCGGCCATGGCGGTGCGCAGCGCGCGGCGCATCACGCCGGCGACCGTGTCGGGGGCGACCTCGGTCACCCACTTGC
>JAABQT010000411.1 GCA_011391295.1 Betaproteobacteria bacterium | reverse complement strand
GTGCTCGCGATCTCGAGCCCCGCGTGCATCGCCGCAAGGCAATTCTCCCGGTCGGCGGTAAGCATGTAGTACATCGCCTCCAGGTTTTTCAGCGTGAGCAGCGAGAACGGCGACACGCCGGGCGCGGCGGAGGTGCGGCGCACCGCCTCGATCAGGGCGAACGCCTTGCCGTAGAGGCCGGTCCACATCAGCGTGAGGGAACAGAGCAGGCCGACGAACACCTGCAGGTTCGGGTCGGCGGCATGGCGCGCGCGGTCCAGCGCGCGCTCGACCCACGGCTGGATGTCGCGCCGATGGGGCTGGCGCAGGGTGAGCGAAAACACCATGCTGCAGGCGACGCGCGCCTCGACCGCCGCGGACGGATAGCGCACGCCGCCCTGGTCTGCCGCGTCGATCACCGCAACCCACCGGTCGAGCAACGAGAAATCGTCCAGCTCGAAAAGAATCGCGTCCATGGCGCCCGAGGCCGACAGGACCATGCCGGTGAGTTCCGGCGGGGTCTGCGCGCGGAACAGCTCGAAAGCCTTCTCATACAGCACGCGCGCCTCGCGCGGCGCGAGCTGGGCCTGGCTTGCCGCGGCCCAGTGCACGATCCACGGCCGCTTGTCGCGCACCTCGGGCGGCAGATCCTCCGCCCAGTGCGCGAGGGTCTCGCCGCGCCCCTGCGCGAGCATCGCCTCGGCATGCGCGCCGATGATGCGCGCCATCTCGTCCCAGTCCTGGCTGTCCCGGTACAAGGCCACGGACTCCTCGACCTGCCCGGCCGCCTCCATGGCGGCGGCCGCGGCTCTTTGCAGCCGGCGGCGCTGGTCCCTGGGATAGGCGTCCTGGATACGGGCGAGCAGGAACTCGCGGAACATCGGGTGGTACTGGTAAACCGGCTCCGGACGCGCCTGGCGCAGCGCGACGAAATAGTTGTTGCGGTGCAGTTCCGCGAGGATCCGCCCCGCCCGTTCGTTTCCGGACAGCTGCTGCGCCATGCCTGCGCTCATCTGCGCGACGTAGGCGGTGTTCAGCAGCAGTTCCTGGGTGCCGATGTCGGTCTTCTGGAATATTTCTCCGGCCAGATAGTCGAATACCAGCTGGCGGGTGGACAGGTCCGGGGCGTCGGCGATGGTGCCCGACATCTTCGACTGCTCCAGCAGCAGCACCAGGCCTGCAGCCCAACCCTGGGTCTTGGCGTAGAGCTGCTCCAGCGCCTGCCGTGGCAGGTCGCGGCGCCGCTGGCGCGCGATCGATGCGGTCTCCTCGCGCGTCAGGCGCAAGTCTTCCCAGCCGAGCGAGGCGACGGCGCGGTTGGCCCGCAGGCGCGCCATCTCCGCAGGCGGATCGCCGCGGCTGATCAGGATCGCGCAACCTCCGGCCGGCAGCGCGGCGAGGGCGTCGCGCATGACCTGGTGGAACGGCGAGAACGCGGCGACATCGTGGTAGCCGTCGAATACCACCGCGAACGGGGTCTTGAGCCGGGCGTACAGCGCCTGAAAGTAGCGCCGTGTGAACACGGCGAGACCGGCGTGGTACTCGGGCGTGAGCAGCGGCAGCGGCGCGCCCTTGCCGTGCGCCTGCGCGGCCAGGCCGAGGTAGTAGAAGAACGTCGCGATGTCGGCATCGCCTTCATCGAGCTGGTACCAAAGTGCGTCGAGGCCCGCGTGATCGAGGTAACTCGCCACCGCCGTGGTCTTGCCGCATCCGGGCGGGCCGCTCACCCAGACCACCGGCCGCTCGCGCGCTTCATCAAGCCGCTTGAACAGCCGCTTGCGCGGCAGGATTCCCGAAAGGCTCGGGCGCGTGGTTTTGCCCAGCGAAGCGCGCTTGGCCTTCACGCGCTGAACCCTATTCGAAATCCATCAGCTCGGCGACGATGCGGCTTGAGCCTTCGTCGGGGGTTCGTCCCTCGCGCACGACCTTGACGATCTGCGACGCGGCGGGCGCGTACCAGAGCGTTTCGCGCGCCCGCGCGCGCACCTGGCCGCCTTCGACGTAGCTGAGTTCCGCCTCGATGACCGTCGCACGGTACGTACCGGCGGGCACCGTCACGTCCTCCACACGCGCAACCCGCCCCTCGTAGCGCTTGATGCGCCCTTCGCGCACCGGCTGCCAGGCCCACCCCCAGGACAGCGTCTGGCCGGGCTGCAGCGGCAGGCTGAAGT
>JAABQT010000041.1 GCA_011391295.1 Betaproteobacteria bacterium | reverse complement strand
TTGTCCTTCGCCGACGACGTCGTCGGCCTGTCGACGCTGGCGCGCCTCGCCTTGCACCTCGGGGCGGCCGCGGCGGCGCTCGCGTTCGATCTGGAGGTCACGGCACCGCTGCTCCTCGTCGTGTTCGCGCTCGCCCTCGCGTGGACCGCAAATCTGTACAACTTCATGGACGGCTCGGACGGGCTGGCGGGCGGCATGACCGTCTTCGGCTTCGGCGCGTATGCCGTGGCGGCATATCTGTTCGGCGCCGCGACGCTCGCGGCGCTGTGCGCTTCGCTCGCCGCCGCGGCGGCCGCGTTCCTGGTCTTCAACTGGCACCCGGCGCGGCTTTTCCTGGGCGACGTGGGCTCGGTGCCGCTCGGCTTTCTCGCCGGCGCGCTCGGGCTGCAGGGCTGGGCCATCGGCGCCTGGCCGCTGTGGTTTCCACTCCTCGTGTTCGCGCCCTTCATGTGCGATGCGACGCTCACGCTGGTGAAGCGACTGCTGCGACGCGAGCCCGTGTGGCGCGCGCACCGCGAGCACTACTACCAGCGTCTGGTGCGCATGGGCTTCGGCCACCGCGGCGCGGCGACCATCGAGTACGCGGCGATGGCCGGCTGCGCGGGGCTGGCGCTTCTCGTGTTTCGCGAGTCGCGCGCCGTGCAAGGCATCGCGATCGCCTTCGCCGCGGTTGCGCTCGCCGGCGTCGCCGTGTGGGTTGACACACGCTGGGCGCGCTTCCTGCGCGCCTCGGCGCGACCTGCGCTATGAACCACGGCCGCCAGTTCCTGCTGCGCGCGTCGCTCGCGTTCGCGCACGACGTGGTCGCCGCCGGGGTGGCCTGGCTGGCCGCGTTCTGGCTGCGCTTCGAGCTGCAGTTGCCGCCGGCCGAGTTCCGCGAGGTCGCCATGACCACGCTGCCCGCCGTCCTGGCAGTGCACGCGGTGGCGTTCTGGGCGCTCGGCCTGTACCGGGGCCTGTGGCGCTATGCGAGCCTGCCGGACCTGCAGCGCATCCTCGTTGCGGTGTCGGTGGCGGCGCTCGCGGTGCCGGCGCTGTTCACGCTGGCGGCGCTCGCGACGCCCGTTCCGCGCTCGGTGTATCTCATCATGCCGGTGCTCCTCATCGGCGCCATGTGCGGCAGCCGGCTGCTGTATCGCGCATGGAAGGAGCGCACGCTCATCGGCATGGTGCGCCATCCGCAGGCGCAGCCGGTGCTGGTGCTCGGTGCCGGCTCGGCCGCCTCAAGCCTTTTACGCGACCTTGCCAACAGCAATCAGTGGCGCGTGGTGGGGCTGCTCGATGACGACGCTGGCAAGCGCGGCAGCGAAATCCAGGGGGTGAAGATCCTCGGTCCGCTTGCGCAAGCCGGCGAGGCGGCGGTGGGCCGGGGCGTGACCCAGGCCATCATCGCCATGCCCGGCGCGACGCACACGCAGCGCAAGCGCGCGGTGGATCTTTGCACTGCAGCGGGGCTGCAGGTGATGACGGTGCCGTCCTACGCCGACCTCGTCTCGGGCAAGGTCAGCGTGTCGGCGCTGAGGAACGTCGAACTCGATGACCTGCTCGGCCGCGACCCGGTGGCGCTCGACGATGCGGGGTTGCGCGAGCTGATCGAGGGCCGCAGCGTGCTGGTGACGGGCGCCGGCGGCTCGATCGGCGCCGAACTCTGCCGGCAGGTCGCGCGCTATGCGCCCTCGCGCCTGGTGCTGTTCGAACTCTCCGAGTTCGCCCTGTACAGCATCGAGCAGGAATTTCGCGACCGCTTCCCGGGCGTCGCCGTCGCCGCGGTGATCGGCGACGCGAAATCGGCGCCGCGCGTGCAGGAGGCGTTCGCGCGCTTCCGGCCGCAGATCGTGTTCCACGCCGCCGCCTACAAGCACGTGCCGTTGATGGAGGGCGAGAACGCCTTCCAGGCGGTGGCGAACAACGTCGTTTCCACGGTGGTGGTGGCGCGCGCGGCGCAGGCCGCGGGCGCGCGAAAATTCGTGCTGATCTCCACCGACAAGGCGGTGAATCCCACCAACGTGATGGGCGCCTCCAAGCGGCTGGCGGAGCTCGCCTGCCAGGCCTTGCAGGGCGCTGGCAGCACGCAGTTCGTGACGGTGCGCTTCGGCAACGTGCTCGGCTCCACCGGCAGCGTGATCCCGCGCTTTCGCGAACAGATCGCGCGCGGCGGCCCGGTGACGGTGACGCATCGCGAGATCCAGCGTTACTTCATGTCCATCCCCGAGGCCACGCAGCTCGTGCTGCAGGCGGCGCTGATGGGCGCGGGCGGCGAAATCTACGTGCTCGAGATGGGCGAGCCGGTGCGCATCGCGGATCTCGCGCGCCAGTTGATCCGGCTCTCGGGCTTGTCCGAGAACGACATTCGCATCGATTACACCGGGCTGCGCCCGGGCGAGAAACTGTTCGAGGAGCTGCTTGCCGACGCGGAGCACACACTGCCCACCCCGCATCCCAAACTGCGCGTGGCGCGCGCACATGAAAGCGCCGACGGCGCGCTGCTCGAGGAGGTGCTGGCCTGGATCGCCGCGGAGAAAAATCCCGGCGTCGAGGCGGTGCGCGAACGCCTGCGTGCCTGGGTGCCGGAGTACGCGCCGGCGCTTCCCGAACGGAGTTCCGGCTGAAGCGCGCCCGTCACGGCGCACTCCGCACGTTCAGAATTCTTCCTGAGGAACCACGCAAGGGAGACGCTGGCGTTCAGCGCTTGCTCGATGGCAATCAGCGCGCGAGACGTTCGCCGCGCGCTTCCGCGAGTGCCTGGGATGCCGTTCGCGTGCCGCGGAGTCGCTGGAGCCGTCGAATGTTCGCCGCGATTCGCTTTCCGGCGGCGCGGCGCTTCGCGGAAACGATCTTGCGGGTAACGATGACGGTTCCGGTCAACTTCATCGGGGCAAATTTTGTGGGCGCTAGCGCCTTCTCCGGGACTTGAACAAATCGCGATGCGTTCCGGTCCGGTGAAGCACGACCCGATGGCGCAGGACGCGGTAGATCAGGAGCCAGTCCGCATCCATATGGCATTCGGTGAACCCGGCGAAATCCCGGTCGAGAGGATGTTCTCTGAAAGCCTCGGGCAATGGCTTGCCGGCCTGAAGCAATGCGAAAACGTACTCGAGCGCCTCGTAATCGAGAGCGTGCCGGGGGACTTTTCGCTTCAGACGGCGGAAATCTCGTTCAAAACGCCGTGTGAAAACGATCTCCTTCACAGCCGCTTGAGGTATGCGACGGCATCCCGTGCGGTTCTGAAGCGGCGGATCTTTCCCGCCCGCTCCTCGCGGCGCGACACGTCCAGCGTGCGGCGCGCGGCCGCGTTCAACTCGTAGTCATGCGTGGCGATCTCCAGCGCCCGGCGCACTGCCGCCCCGGCGTCACGCCGCCCGGTGGTGGCCTGGGCGCGCCTGAGAAGCGATTCAGGAATACGGACGCTGACGGTGGCCACTGTTTTCTCCTTTCAACCGCGGCATTGTAGCGCGGCCCGATTCTCCTTGCGCCTGGAGTGCTGAAAACCGGGCGGGTTCACTGCAGCCGGCACGATTTGAACCACCCGGCGAAGCGCGCCAGACCTTCCGCCAGCGGCGTGGAAGGCGCAAAGCCCACGGCGGCCTGCAGCGCGCGCGGTTCGGCGTAGGTCGCCGGCACGTCGCCGGGCTGCATCGGCAGCATCTGCTTTTCGGCCGTGCGTCCCAGCGCCTCCTCCAGCAAGGCGATGTAATCGAGCAACCCGACGGGCTGGTGGTTGCCGACGTTGAGGACCCGATGGGGCGGCGTCGACGCCGGCGGCGCGTCCAGCAGGCGCAGCGCGCAATGTATGCCGATAACACTGGCGCCACCTATGAGGAGCACGCGCATCGTCGGGAACTGGATCGGTTTCTCTTATCATAGGGCACCTTGAGGACGCTCTACACCTGGCTGCTCTACGCGGCATTGCCCTGGATCCTCGCGCGCCTGTGGTGGCGCGGCCGGCGCGAGCCGGGCTACCGGGATGCGATCGCAGAGCGCTTCGGCTACGCCACCCTCGATCCAAAGCCCAGGCTGCTGTGGCTGCATGCGGTGTCGGTGGGCGAAGTGCGCGCCTGCGCGCCGCTGGTGCGGGGATTGCAGCGCGAGTATCCGGAGCACGACGTGCTCGTGACCAGCCTCACTGCGGCCGGCCGCGACACAGTGAAGCAGGTGTTCGGCGAATCGGTGCTGCAGGCTTACCTGCCCTACGACTACCCGGGCGCGGTGCGGCGCTTCCTCGAGCACTACCGGCCGAGATTCGGCGTGCTGGTGGAAACCGAGATCTGGCCCAATCTGATGCGCGCCTGCGCGGCGCACGGCGTCCCCGTGTTGCTCGCCAACGCGCGCATGTCGCGCAAATCGGTGCTGGCCTACGAGCGCCTGTCCTGGCTGTCGCGCCCCGCGTTTGCCGGCCTGGCGGCGGTGTGCGCCCAGGGCGCAGCGGATGCGCGGCGGCTGAGCCGCCTGGGTGCGCCCAACGTGGCCGTCACGGGCAATCTGAAGTTCGACATCGAACCCGATGCAGCGAAGGCCGAACAGGGCAAGTCGTTTCGCGCGGCCTTGCGCCACCGCAAGGTGCTGCTCCTCGCCAGCACGCGCGAGGGCGAGGAGGAGCGTCTGCTTGGCGAGCTGGGGACGCAGGACGACGGCGTGCTGATCGTGCTGGTGCCCAGGCACCCGCGACGCTTCGAGGAGGTGGCGTCGCTCATCGCGCGCATGGGGTTCACGCTGGCGCGGCGCAGCCTGGGCGAGGCGCCACACCAGGGCCGGCGCGTGTATCTCGGCGACACCATGGGCGAGATGGCCTTCTACTACGCGATGTGCGACGTGGCCGTGATCGGCGGCAGTTTCGAGCCGCTGGGCGGGCAGAACCTGATCGAGGCCTGCGCTGCGGGAATCCCGGTTGTCACCGGCCCGCACATGTTCAACTTCGCCGATGTGACCCGGTTGGCGGTCGAAGCCGGGGCAGCATTGCAATCAAGCGACACGAAGGCGGCGCTGCGCGCCGCGCGCGAACTGCTGGAGGACCCCGGGCGCTGCGCGCACATGGGGATCGCCGGCAAGCGCCTGTGCGCCCTGCATCGAGGGGCGGCGGAGCGCCACCTCGCTGTGTGCCGCAGCCTGCTTAAGGCGCCAGCGCCCGGTTGACCTCTTCGAGGTCTTGCTCGCGCAGGCTGCCGGCGGCGGCCTTGAGGCGCAGGAAGTTGGTGATGGTGTTGTAGCGCGCCACCGCGAGGTCGCGCCGCGTGGAGAACACCTGCTGCTGCGCGTTCAGCACGTCGATATTGATGCGCACGCCCACCTCGTAGCCGAGACGGTTGGAATCCAGCGCGCTCTGCGTGGATACCAGGGCCTGCTCGAGCGCGCCCACCTGGGCGATGCCGTTGATCACCGCCAGGTAACTCTGGCGCGTGGCGAGCGCCGCGCCGCGGCGCGCGTTCTCCAGGTCCTGGCGCGTGCGTTCCAGGTTGTACGCGGCCTCGCGCTCGCGCGACGTGATGGCGCCGCCCTGGTACAGCGGCAACGCGAACTGCAGGCTGATGGAACTGCTGGTGACCTCGCTGCCGGTGGCGCTCAACTGGGAGGCGGACTGCGAGGTATAGCCGTGGTTGGCGACGAAATCGAGGGTGGGCGCATGGCCGGCGCTGTTGCGCTTGGCCTCCAGGGCCGCGATTTCCGTACTGGCCCCCTGGATCAACACCGGGTAACTGTACTTTTCGGCCAGGTCCACCCAGCTCTGCATGTCGATCGGATTGGGCGGGGCGAGCTTCACGTCGGCACGCAAGGACTTGAGTTCCGCGTACTCCTTGCCGGTGACCTGCTGCAGCGCGCGACGGCGTGCGTCGACGTCGTTCAGCGCGGAAATTTCCTGCGCCGCGGCGAGGTCGTAGCGCGCCTGCGCTTCATGCGTATCGGTGATGGTGGCCGTGCCGACCTCGAAGTTGCGCTTCGCCTGGGCCAGCTGCTCGGCGATGGCGATCTTTTGCGCGCGCACCAGGGCAAGCGTGTCCTGCGCCGCCAGCACGTCGAAATAGGCCTGCGCCGTGCGCAGGATCAGGTCCTGCCCGGCCAGCCCGAACTGCGACTCGGCCTGCTTGGCCTGGAACTCCGCCTGGTCGGACTGAATCCAGTTTTGCCGCCGGTACAGCGGCTGTGTGAAGGTGAGCGCGTAGCCGTAGGAGTCGATATCGCGCTCGAAGCTTGGCTGCAGCGCCGGATTTTTCGAATCCGAATCGGTTTTCGAGCGCGTCGTGTTCGCCGTCAGATTGAGGCTGGGCAGCAGCAGCGCGCGGCCTTGCGGCAAGCGCTCGAGCCCCGCCTGCAGCGCGTAGCGCGCGGCGCCATACTGCGCGTCGTAGGCGCGCGCGGCCTGGTAGACCTGGGTCAGGTTCTCGGCCGCGGCGCCGAGCGGCGCGCAGGCAAGGAGGGCGATGACGAGGCGTCGGGGCATGGTGGCGTAGGAAGTTATCAGTAAACGGGCATTTCCGGTTCGACCAGTGACGTCAAAACCGAAAGCGCGGGGGGCGCTCCGCGTTGACCAGGGGTGCGAGCACGGTGTCGAACAGTTCGACGCTCCGATAGGCGCCCGGCGCGGTGCAAGTCACCAGCCGGGCGACCATCACCGGCGGCTCGCCGACCACGGCGAACAGGCGCCCGCCGGGCGCGAGCTGCTCGAGCAGCGAGCGCGGCAGCACCGGCGTCGAGCCGGTGAGCACGATCGCGTCGTAGGGCGCGCGCTTGGGGTCGCCGCGCGCGCCGTCACCGACCTCGGCGACGACATTGTCGGCGCCATGGCGCTCGAGGTTGGCGCGACCGAACGCAGCGAGCGCGGGGCGAATCTCGAGCGAGGTCACCTGGGCCGCGCGGCGCGCGAGCAGCGCGGTGAGGTAGCCGCTGCCCGTTCCGACCTCGAGCACGCGGTCGGTCCTGTGCAACCCCAGCTCCTGCACCACGCGCGCCTCCATCTTCGGCGCCATCATCTTTTCTCCCTCGCCGATCGGGATCTCCATGTCGGCGAAGGCAAGCATGCGATAGGCCGGCGGCACGAAATCTTCGCGCGGCAACGCGTACAGCAGGTCGAGCACGGCCTGGTCCAGCACCTCCCAGGTGCGGATCTGCTGCTCGACCATGTTGCTGCGCGCCTGCTCGGTGTTCACGGTGTTCTGGAAGCGGTGTGCGATGGGGCGTCTAGTTTACCAAAGCGCTTCACCCAGGCGCTCAGGTCGTCCAGGTAGGTATAGATCACCGGCACCACGACGAGGGTGAGCAGGCCGGAAGTGAGCACGCCGCCGATCACCGCCTGGCCCATCGGCGAGCGCTGCTCGCCGCCTTCGCCCAGGCCCAGGGCGAGCGGAAGCATGCCAAAGATCATCGCCAGCGTGGTCATCAGGATCGGCCGCAGCCGGATGCGGCCTGCCGCCAGTATCGCGTCGCGGCGAGGCTTGCCTGCGCGTCTTTCCTGGTTCACGAAGTCCACCAGCAGGATCGCGTTCTTGGTCACCAGGCCCATCAGCATGACGAAGCCGATGATGGAGAACAGATTCATCGTCGAGCGCGCCAGAATCAGCGCCAGCACCACGCCGATCAGCGACAGCGGCAGCGACATCATGATCGCCACCGGCTGCACGAAGCTGCCGAACTGCGAGGCGAGGATCAGGTAGATGAAGATCACCGCCAGCGCCAGCGCCTGGGTGGCGAAGTACAGCGACTCCTGGATGTCCTTGCTTGATCCGCCCATGGTGGTGCGGTAGCCCGGCGGCATGGCGATGCGATCGAGCTTGGCGCGCAGCTGCGCAGCGGCGTCGCCGGCCGCGCGGTTGAACACGTTGGCGGTGATCAGCACCTCGCGCAGCTGCTCCTTGCGGTTGATCTGCTGCGCTCCGCTGGCCGGCGCGATGGTGGCGATCTCCCGCAGGCTGACCATGCGCGGGGCGCCGTTGGCGTCCAGCTGGTTCGAGGCGAGCGGCACGCGCTGCAGGTCTTCGGCGCGCGCCCGGTCGGCGCGCGACAGGCGCACCTGCACGTCGTAGTACTGGTCATCCGGGCCGCGCCAGTTGCCGACCGCCTGCCCGGCAAGCAGAGGGCGCAGCGCCGCGGCAACCTGGCCGACGCCGATGCCGAGGTCGCTCGCGAGTTCGCGCTTGAGCTCGACCGAGATCTGCGGCTTGGCCGCCTCGTCGCTCGACTCCGCGTCCACGGCGCCGGGGACCTCGCGCACGGCGGCCAGCACCTGCTCGGCGAGTTCGGACAGTACCCGTCGCTCCTGGCCGAGGATCGACACCTGCAGCGGCTTGCCGCTGGAGACCGATTTGTACGCGCCGATCTGCTGCAGTTCGATGCCCGCCACGCGCGCAAGCCGCTCGCGCATCGGCTTGGTCAGGTCGCTCTGCGAGCGCTTGCGCTCCTTCCTCGGCACCAGCTGAATGAAGATATTGACGCGATTCTTCCCCTGGACGAAGCCGGTGTTGACGGTGGCGTAGGTGTACTTCACCTCCGCAAATTCGCGCAACGCCGCTTCTGCCTGGTGCGCTTTTTGCGTCGTCAGCTCCAGCGACGCGCCCACCGGCGTCTTGAACTGCACCTGAAGCTCCGACAGGTCGGGCTCGGGAACGAACTCCGAGCCGACGAACTTCATCAGCGGGAAGCTGGCGAGGAAACTCGACAGCGCAATCGCCAGCACGGCCTTGCGGTGCGCGAGGCTCCAGCCCAGCAGCCGCTCGTAGGCCCTGGAGATGCGCTCCATCAGCCGGTGGAACCAGGCCAGCAAGCGTCCCAGCGGGCCCGACGAGAACTTGCCCTCGGCCTGAGGATCGTGCCAGATCGAGGACAGCATCGGGTCGAGGGTGAAGGACACGAACATCGAGATCAGCACCGCGGACACCACGGTGAGGCCGAACTGGTGGAAGAAGCGCCCGATGATCCCGCCCATGAATCCCACCGGCAGGAACACCGCGACGATTGAAAAGGTGGTCGCCAGCACCGCCAGGCCGATCTCGCGCGTGCCTTCCAGCGCCGCCGTGCGGTGGTCGGCGCCCAGTGCCACGTGGCGCACGATATTCTCGCGCACCACAATGGCGTCGTCGATCAACAGGCCCACCGACAGCGACAGCGCCATCAGCGTCAGCACGTTGAGCGTGAAGCCGAAGGCGTAGATGAACAGGAAGCTGCCGATCAGCGCGATCGGCAGCGTCAGGCCGGTGATCACCGTGCTGCGCCAGGAGGCGAGGAACAGGAACACGATGGCGATGGTGAGCAGGCCGCCCTCGATCAGCGTGGTCTTCACGTCGGCCACCGAGTTGCGGATGCCGATCGAGGCGTCGCGCACGATGTCGATCTTCACGTCCGCAGGCAGGAAGCCCTGCATCTGCTTCACGATCCGGTACACGCCGTCGACCACGGCGATGGTGTTCTCGCCGTGCGCCTTGATGATGTCGATCGACAGCGCCCGCTTGCCGTTGACCAGCGCCGCGTTGTCCTCTTCCTGCTGACCGTCCTCGATTTCCGCGATCGCCCCGAGCGTCACTGCTTGCTTTTTGCCCTCGGCGCCGCGGCGCGCGACGATCAGGTTGCGAAAGTCCTGCGGTCCGGCCAGGCGCGCGCGCAGCTGCACGATCTTCTCCTGGCTGTCGGTGAGGATCGAACCGGCGGGAATCTCCTGGTTCTCCGAGCGCAGGGCCTGCAGCACCTGGTCGGCGCCGATTTTCTGCGCCTGCATCGCCTCCAGGTCGAGATAGACCTTGATCTCGCGCTTGACGCCGCCCACCAGCGTCGCCTGCCCGACGCCGCCGACATTCTCCAGGCGCTTCTTGATCACCTGGTCGGCGAGCGTGGTGAGCTCGCGCAGGCCGCGGCCCGAGGATTGCACCGCCACCGAGACGATCGGAAAGTCGTCCGGGTTGAAGCGGCTCACGCGCGGTTCCTTGATCTCGTCGCGCAAGTCCGAGCGG
>JAABQT010000004.1 GCA_011391295.1 Betaproteobacteria bacterium | reverse complement strand
GGGCGTGACCGAGACGCTGGAGGCGAAGCGCGACGCCCTCGCGCGCGCCTGCGCGCACGCGCGGCCCGAAGCGGTCATCGCATCGACCACCTGATCGATCTTGGCGGACGAACTCGCGGGGCTGGTGACCAATCCGGCGCGTTTCGTCAATACGCACTTCCTCAATCCCGCCTACCTGATTCCGCTGGTCGAGGTGAGCCCGGCGCGGGCCAGCGCGGAGCAGACGTTCGAGGCGACCAAGACCCTGCTCGAAGCGGCCGGCAAGGTGGTGGTGCGCTGCGCCCCCTCGCCCGGCTTCATCGTGCCGCGGCTGCAGGCGGCGGCGATGAACGAGGCGGCGCGCCTGGTGGAAGAAGGGGTGGCGACACCCGACGACATCGACAAAGCGGTGCGATCGGGCTTCGGCCCGCGCTACACCGCCATGGGCATGTGCGAGTTCATCGACTATGGCGGCCTCGACATCCTGTACTACGCGGCGCGCTCGATGGCGCGCTCGCTCGATGCGCCGCGCTACGAGCCGCCGGCGATCGTCGAGCGGCTGATGCGGGAGGGCAAGCGCGGCGCGCGCGAGGGCGAGGGCTTCTACGACTGGCGCGGGCGCGACCTGGCCGCGTACCAGCGCGAACTCGTCGGGCGCTATGTGGCCTTGTTCGGGCACCTGCGGCTATTGCCGCCGCCGGGGGCAGCCGATAGACTCGGCGGGCCAGAATCCTGAGGAGGAGACTTCCGTGAAGACGCGTAAATCGTTCGTACTTTGCGCGGCTGCGATCGCCGCGGCCTCGCTGCCGGTGGCCGGCGCCGCGGCCGAAGCAAAGCTCAAGGCGGCCTCGTTCCTGCCGGTGCGCTCGATCGTGGCGAAGCAGTTCGTGCGCTTCGTGGAGGAGACCAACAAGCAGTGCTCGGGCAAGGTGAACATCAGCGTCGTCGGCCCCGAGGCGGTGCCGTCGCTGGAGCAGTGGAACGCGCTCAAGAATGGCGTGATCGACATGCACTACGGTCCGCCGAACTACTGGCGCGGGGTGGTGCCGGCGGGCGACGTGATCAGCGTAGCGCGCAACGAGTCCGAGGAGCAGAGGAGGAACGGCGCCTGGGCGATGATCAACGCGGAATACAACAAGAAGCTGAACGCGTATTACCTCACGCACCTGTTCAACGGCGTGCGCTTCCACCTCTACACCACCAAGCCGGCCAAGGACCGCAAGTTCGAGGGCATGCGGCTGCGCTCGGTGCCGATCTACGACGCCTTCTTCAAGTCGCTCGGAGCGCAACCGTTGCGCATGGCGCCGCCGGACGTCTACACCGCGCTCGAGCGCAACACCGTCGAGGGCTACGGCTGGCCGCTGTGGGGCATCCAGGACTTCGGCTGGGACAAGTACACCAAGTTCCGCCACGACCCGGGCTTCATCAGCGCGGCGGTCGCCGTCATCATCAACCTCGACAAGTGGCAGGGGCTGCAAGCCGGTCAGCGCGACTGCCTGACGCGCATGTCGCTGTGGGTCGAGGGCGAGTGGCCGAAGTGGCGCGCCGCCGAAGACGCCGTGCAGAAGGCAGCGCAGGAGAAGTCCGGCGTCAAGGCGGTCGACATGGGCGCGGACTTCGCGCTGCAGGCCGAGGAGATCTACTGGCAGGACCTGACCAAGGGAGACGCCGAGTTCGTCAGGAAGATCCGGCCGCTGCTGAGCGGCAAGTAGCTTGAGCGGCAAGGCGGGCGGGCCGCTCGACCGGCTGGTCGACGCGCTCGCCCTCGCTGCGGGCGCGCTCCTGTGCGCCCTGGTGGTGCTGATCTGCATGGACGTGGTCGCGCGCACGTTCACGCTGTTTGCCACGCCGTGGACGCTCGACATCACCGAGTACATGCTCTATGCGATCACGTTCCTCGGCTCGCCCTGGGTGCTGCGCGAGGACGGGCACATCGCCATCGAGATCTTCGTCGAGCGGCTGGCGCCGCGGGCGCGCCGGGCAGTGCGACGCGGCAGCGACGCGCTCGGGGCCCTGATCTGCGCCGTGCTGCTGTATTACGCCTGCCGGATGTGGTGGCGCTCGTATAGGTCCAAGAACCTCATCTACGAGACCTTCGTGTTTCCGGAGTGGTACCTGTACTGCATCGCGCCCCCGGTGTTCCTGCTGCTGCTGCTGCTGTTCCTGCGCCGAACGGCGCGCGCCGCGTCGCAAGCGCCGCGCGAGCCGCCCAGCGAAGGCATCTGATGGCCTGGTACCAGACCCTGCTTGTTCTCATTGGCGTGCTGGTGCTGTTCATGGCGCTCGGCCTGCCGGTGGTGTTCGCATTTTTCGCCACCAACCTCGTCGGCGCCTACGTATTCATGGGCGGCGAGAACGGCATTCTGCAGCTCATGCGCAATGCAGTGGACTCGGTGCAGAGCTTCGCGCTGCTGCCGATCCCGCTGTTCATCCTGATGGGCGAGATCATGTTCCACACCGGCGTCGCCGCGCGCGCCATCGACGCGGTCGACAAGCTGATCGCGCGCGTGCCGGGGCGCTTGTCGCTGGTGGCGATCATCGGCGGCACCATCTTCTCCTCGCTGTCGGGTTCGACCATCGCCAATACGGCGATGCTCGGCTCGACGCTGCTGCCGGAGATGTACCGGCGCGGCTACAAGCCCTCGATCTCGATCGGGCCGATCGTCGCCGTGGGCGGCCTCGCCATGCTGATCCCGCCCTCGGCGCTCGCCGTGCTGCTCGGCTCGATCGCGCAAATCCCGATCGGCGAGCTGCTCATCGCCTCGATCGTGCCGGCGCTGATCCTCGCGGCGCTGTTTTTCGCCTACGTGATCGTTCGTTGCCGGCTCGATCCGTCGCTCGCGCCCGCCTACGAAGTGAGCGAACTGGACTGGCGCGAACGCCTGATGCCCTTCGTCAAGTACGTGCTGCCGCTGTCGGCGATTTTCGTCGTGGTGGTCGGTTCGATCATCGGCGGCATCGCCACACCGACCGAGTCGGCCGCCCTGGGCGCCGCCGCATCCCTGATTGCCGCCGCCGCTTACCGCCGCCTCACGCGGCGCAACTTCGTGGTGTCCGTCCGCCAGACGCTGCGCTTCACGGTGATGACGCTGTTCATCATCTGCGGCTCGATCACTTTCTCGCAGATCATGGCCTTCTCGCAGGCCTCCAACGGCCTGTCGGCGGCCGTGCTCGGCGCCGGCCTGACCCCGCTCGCGCTGCTCGCCGGCATGCTCCTGATCCTGCTGTTCCTCGGCTGCTTCATGGACCAGGTGAGCATGATGATGATCACGGTGCCCCTGTTCATGCCGCTGGTGCAGCAGTCCGGCTTCGAGCCGGTGTGGTTCGGCGTGCTGATGCTGATGTGCCTCGAGATCAGCCTGGCGACGCCGCCGTTCGGCCTGTTGCTGTTCGTGGCCAAAGGCGCCTCGCCCGAAACGTCGATGCGCGACATCATCTTCTCGGTGGCGCCGTTCGTGGCGCTCGCGCTTTCGGTGGTGGTGCTGCTGATCGCCGTGCCGCAGCTCACGCTCTGGCTGCCGCGGCTGATGGCGCCCTGAGGCGTTCGCCGATGAACAAGGACCATTCACGAGGAGAGGCCATGCTGTTTCCCACCACCCTGGTCGGCAGCTACCCGCAGCCCGACTGGCTGATCGACCGCGAAAAGCTCGCCAAGCGCTTCCCGCCCCGCATGCGCGCGAAGGAGCTCTGGCGCATTCCCGAACCCTGGCTTGCCGAGGCGCAGGATGACGCCACGCGCCTGGCGATCCGGGCGCAGGAGGAGGCGGGCATCGACGTCGTCACCGACGGCGAGATCCGGCGCGAGAGCTATTCCAACCGCTTCGCCACCGCGCTCGAAGGCGTCGACCAGGAAAATCCGGGCGAGGCCAATGACCGCTCCGGGAAACCGATCCAGGTGCCGCGCGTGATCGGCAGGATCCGGCGCATGCATCCCGTGGAGGTAGGCGACCTGCTGTTCCTCAAGAAGCACACGACCCGCAAGACCAAGATTACCGTGCCGGGCCCGTTCACCATGAGCGAGCAGGCGCAGCACCTTTACTACAAGAGCGGCGAAGAGGCGGCGATGGACTATGCCGTGGCGGTGAACGAGGAAATCCGCGACCTGTTCGCCGCGGGCGCCGACGTGGTGCAGATCGACGAGCCCTGGATGCAGGCGCGGCCGGAGAAAGCGCGCCAGTACGGCCTCAAGGCGCTCAACCGCGCGCTTGAGGGAATCACAGGCAAAACCGCGGTGCATATCTGCTTCGGCTACGCCGCGGTGATCCACCAGAAGCCCTCGGGCTATTCGTTCCTGCCCGAATTCGCCGGCTGTTCCTGCCACCAGGTGTCGATCGAGGCCGCGCAACCCAAGCTCGACTGTGCGGTGCTGTCGACACTGGCGAACAAGCAGATCCTGATCGGCTGCCTCGATCTGAACGACATGACGATCGAAACGCCGCAGATCATCGTGGCGCGCATCAAGCGCGCCTTGCCCTACGTGGCGAAGGAAAACGTGGTCCTGGCGCCCGATTGCGGCATGAAGTACCTGCCGCGGGAGGTGGCCTTCGGCAAGATGGAAGCGATGGTCGAGGCCGCGAAGCTGCTGCGGGCCGAGTTCAGCTGATCACGTCCGGCGCGGCGGGATCCGCGTACAGCTTCTCCACCAGCGCCGCGCGCCGCTCGAGCACCGCGCGCTGGTTGAGGTAGCCCTTGTCGGTGATCTCGTTGGCGTCGATCGAGGGCGGCTCGGCCATCACCAGCGCGCGCGCGGGGTGCGTGGAGCCCCCACCTTCGGCGGCGAGGGACGCGAGCGCAGCGGCGATCCTTGCGCGCAGCGCCTCAGGGGCGAGATCCTTGGCCGCCGGGCTGAGGAATACGAGCGCGCCCACGTAGTCGCGGTTGTGCCCGGTGATCACCGCGTCCTGGATCAGGGGATTGCCCGCCGCGATGAGTTTCACGCGCACCGCGCCCACGTGCACCCAGGTGCCGGAGGAGAGCTTGAAGTCCTCGGCCACGCGCCCATCGAACACCAGGCCTTTTTCCGGCGCCGCCGGGTCGGCAAACTTCATCGCGTCGCCAATGCGGTAGAAGCCTTCCTCGTCGAAGGCGGCGCGCGTCAGGTCCTCGCGCCGGAAGTAGCCGGGCGTGACGTGCGGCCCGCGCACGCGCACTTCCATCTTTCCCGCGGCGGGCACCAGCTTGAGCTCGCAGCCCGGGTTGGGCAGGCCGATGACCCCGGCGCGCTCGATGTGATAGTGCACGGCCGCCGCCGAGGGCGCGGTCTCGGTCGAGCCCCAGGAGGAGAGCATCGCCAACTCGCCGTTCTTTTCCGTCACGGCCATCGACTCCAGCCGCTCCCACAGGTTCTGCGGCAGCGCCGCCGCGGCGTAGAACAGCATGTCGAGGTGGCGAAAGAAGCTGCGGCGCAGATCCGCGTCCTTCTCGAGGAACGGCAGCAGCAGGTCGAAGCCGCGCGGCACGTTGAAGTACAGCGTCGGCGAGACCTCCTTGAGGTTCCGGGCGGTGGTTTCGATCAGGCCCGGCGCGGGCTTGCCGCAGTCGATGTAGAAGGAGCCGCCGTTCCTGAGCATCATGTTGAAGCAGAAGTTGCCGCCGAATGTGTGGTTCCAGGGCAGCCAGTCGACGATGGTCTGCACCCGGTCCTCGAGAAACGGCCACACCTGCGCCAGCATCTGCTGGTTCGAGGTCAGCATGCGCTGCGTGTTGATCACGCCCTTGGGCAGGCCGGTGGAGCCGGAGGTGAAGAGGATCTTCGCCACGGTGTCCGGACCCACTTTCGCAAACGCCTCGTCGAGGCGCCCGCCGGGCGCGCGCTCGAGGAGCGGGGCGATCGGGGTTGCCTGCGCGCCCACGGCGGCGAGCGCCGCGGCATACTTCTTCGGGTCGTCCACCCACACCAGTCCCGGCCGCAGCAATTCGAAAATACCCCTGAGCTTGGCGAAGTCCTTGGACATCAGCGAGTAGGCGGGCGAGATCGGCGCCACCGGCACTCCGGCGTGCATCGCGCCGAGCGCAAGCAGCCCGTGGTCCACGCTGTTGTCGGAGAGGATGGCGAGCGGTTTTTCAGGGCCCAGGCCGCGCTCGAGCAGCGCCTGGCCGATGCGCCGCGCCGCGTCGAGCGCCTGCGCGTAGGTCAGCTCGCGCCAGACATCGCCGGCACGCTCGGCCAGGAACACGCGCTGCGGGGCCTGCTGCGCCCACTCGACCAGCCACTCGCCCGCGCAGCGCTGGTGGGCACCCAGCTGCCGTGGCGAGCGCAGCAGTTGCGAGCCGTCGGCGCGTTGTTCCACGCTGACTTCTGCCGGCGCGTAGCGCAGGCGCGTATGCAGGCGTGTTGCCATGTCCCCGATCCTAGCCCAGTACCTCGCGAAGCTTGTCCGCCGGCACGTGCGGCTCGACCCCGGCGCGCTCGTTCTGCAGCAGCATCGGGGTGCGCGAATCGCGCTCGCCCCAGCCGCGCTTCATCGCCTGGTCGAATTCCGCCAGCGCGAGCTGGGCCATCTGCATCGGCACGCCGACTTCGCGCGCGAGCGCCAGGCCGAGCGACAGGTCCTTGTGCGCGAGCCTGAGCGCGAATCCCGGCGGGTCGAAGGTCCCGGGCAGGTATTGTTCGGCGAGCCGGTCGAAGGTGCGCTTTCTCCCGGTTGCGCCGTGGCGCAGCGCCTGAAACAGCGCGAGCGGCTCTACGCCCGCCTTGACGCCGAGGGTGAAGATCTCGGCGAGCGCGGTCTGCACGGTGAAGCTGGCGCAGTTATGCGCGAGCTTGGCGACCGAGCCCGCCCCGATGGGGCCGACGTAGCAGGGCTGGTCGCCGATCGCGCGCAGCACGCTCTCGTGGCGCGCATAGACCGCCTGCTCGCCGCCGACCCACAGGGCGAGCCTGCCGCTTTTCGCGCCGGCGGGCCCGCCGCTCACGGGCGCATCGAGCAGCGGGATGCCGCGCGCCTTCATCTGTGCGTGCACGCGGCGCACGCACGCGGGCGAGTTGGTGGTCAGGTCGAACCAGGGCGCGCCGGGGCGCATGGCGTCGCGCAGCATCGGCGCGAGTGCCTCGACCTCCTGGGGCCCGGGGAGCGAGGTGAACACGATCTCGGCGTCGGTCGCGGCCAGCGCGGGCGTCGCCGCCCAGGCCACTCCGGCGACTTCGACCTTGCGCAGGTCGTTCCCCTTGACCTGGTGCCTGGCGCGCGCGAGGCTCGCGGCCATCGGCGCGCCCATGACGCCCAATCCGATGAATCCGATCTTCATGCGCCGCGCTCCTCGTAGACCTGCTTGGCGACCTGCGCGGCGCTGATGCCGTTGGCCCAGCCCGCGTAGAAGGCGAGGTGGGTGAAGAGCTCGGCGAGTTCCTCGCGCGTCACGCCGTTGTCCAGCGCGCGCCAGAGGTGGCCCTTGAGCTGGTCGGGCCGGTACAGTGCGATGAGCGCCGCGACCGTGGCGAGGCTGCGATCGCGCTTGGACAGACCGGGCCGCGCCCAGACGTCGCCGAACAGCACCTTCTCCGTGAGCTCGGCAAGTTTGGGCACGATGTCCTTCACCGCGGCGATGGTGGTGGGTGGGGATTTGGGTGCCGCCATGGCGTTCTCCTTGGGGGATTCGCGAAAACTCTACCACTGAGCCGGCGCGAAACGCACTACCATCGGTGCAGTGCCGGACAGACCACAGATCGAGAGCACGCCGGTGCGCGCGCCGATGCGCACGCTGCCGCAGTATTACGCGGACGCCGAGGGCAAGCGGCGCTTCACGCGCCGCGTGTTCGATTCGAGCGCGTCCGACTATGACCGCGTTGACCGGCTGTTCGCCTTCGGCACGGGGTCCCGCTACCGGCGCCAGGCGCTGCTGCGCGGCGGCCTCGCGCCGGGCCTGCGCGTGCTCGACGTGGCGGTAGGCACGGGATTGGTCGCCCGGGAGGCCCTGCGGGTCGTGGGCGAGAGCGGCAGCGTGGTCGGCGTCGATCCGAGCGCGGGCATGATGGCGCAGTCCTCATTGCGCGGGCTGGCGCTGGCCCGTGGCTGCGCCGAAGCGCTGCCCTTCGCCGATCAATCCTTCGATTTCCTGAGCCTGGGCTATGCGCTGCGCCACCTGGCAGATCTGGAAATCGTGTTTCGCGAGTTCCGGCGCGTGCTCAAGCCCGGCGGCCGGCTGTTGCTGCTGGAGATCACGCGGCCCGAAGGGCGCGTGGCGGCGGCGGTGCTGAAAACCTATCTGCGCGGCGTGCTGCCCGCGCTGGCGCGACTGGTGGCGCGCAGCAAGGACACGCCCGGCCTGTACCGCTACTACTGGGATTCGATCGAGGCCTGCGCACCGCCGGGGCGCATCATGGCGAGCATCGCGGCGGCCGGCTTCACCGGCGTGGCGCACCACGTGGGGCTGGGAATCTTCTCGGAATACCGCGCGAGCGCGGCCTAGTCCGGCGCACGCGCGGCGATGATACTGTTCATCCAGGCTGCCGCGGCAGTGACGCCGCCGAAGCTGAACACGTGCACGCCGACCACGTTGCAGCCCGATGTATGCGACGCGCAATAGCGCGCGAGCGGCGCCAGCTGCTCGCCCGGGTCGGTGTGCGTCACCAGCCGCACCGCGTTCAGGCCCTGGGCCTGGAGGGCGCGTAGGGAGGCGCTCACCCCGCAGCGCTGCGCGAAACGCAGCAGCGAGCCTGCCGCGGTGGGCCCGGCGAGGCCCACGTAGACCGGAACCCCGGGCGCACTGCGCGACAGCGACGAGCAGTATTCGAGGATGCGCGCGGGAGCGAAGCAGAACTGGGTAACCACATAGGCGCCCATGCCCTGCGCGGCGATCAGCGCGAGCTTGTCGGCGAAGGCGCGTTCGAGTGTCGCGCGTGCGATGCGCGGATGGCCTTCCGGATAGCCCGGCAGACCGATCTCGCGCACCCCGCTGCCGGCCAGCAGGCCGTCGCGGATCAGCGCCGCGCCGTCGGCGTAGGGTCCGAGCGCCGCGGGCTCGTCCCCGCCGAGGACCAGCGCCTTGCGCACGCCGGCCTCGCGCGCCGCGAGCTCCAGGAACGACGCCAGCTCGGCGCGGCTGGCGATGCGCCGCGCGGCAATGTGCGGCACGGGCTCCAGGCCCGAGGCGCGCACCGCCACCAGCGAAGCGAGGGAGTCCGCGAGACTGTGGCGCGGCAGATGGTTGACGTACACCGGCGTGCCCGTCGGCAGCAGTGCGGCGATGGCGCGTGCGTCCTGCGGGCGGTGCGCGCCCATCTCGATCGAGCCGGCCGCGACCAGGTCGACCCCGGAGGCGGCGCAGGCCTCAGGCGCGCTTGCGGGAAACGGCATAGGACTCGTCCAGGAACCACAGGCCGCCGTGCGCCTGCAGCACTTCGCGCGTGGCGTCCAGATAGCTGCGCTCGCCGATCACCTTGCCCAGGCGTTCGTCGTCGATCTGCGCCACGTACACCGCGGCGTTCCAGGCTGCGAACAGCGTTGAGGTGCCGATGCTCGCCGACACTTCCGTGGGCAAAGTGTGCATGTCGTAGCGAAACACCGCGCGCGCATCCGCGTAGGCGTTGAAGTTGTAGTGGCGCGCGTCCCTGCCCAGTTCGCCGCGCACCGCCCGCAGCAGGTCGTGGCGGTCGGTCTGGAACGGGTTTTCGCCGGGCCAGACCTTGCGCACGATCTCCAGGCCGGGATCGTTGCCGCAGGAGTGGATGCCGAGCAGGCGCCCGCCCGGCCCAAGCGCGCGCACCAGCGGCGCAATCACGCGCTGCGCCTTGAATTTCGCCGCCACGCGCGCGCGGTAGGGCTGCGAGGCGATGACCAGGTCGTAGTCGGCGCGCGCGCGGCTCTGCTGCGGGATGACGTCGTTGAGCAGAAACCTGAAATCCTCCCGGTACAGCACCAGCGCCACCGGGCGTTCATACACCGGGTTGCCGGTGGCCGGACTGTGGCGTGCCTGCCAGTTTTTCGACAGGAAAGGCTCCAGCGCGGAGATCTGCTCGCTGAAGTCGTGCGCCGTGGTGCCGGTGAGCGGCGCTTCGTGCCACAGGAGCGAGGTGGCGTCGGCCAGCGCTTTGGGCGTGAGCCAGGGCGCCTCGCTGTAGTACATGTTGGTCACCACCAGCACCGAGGCCGGATGCTCGAAAAGGCGGTCGGCCATCTTGGCGAGCGACAGGCGCACGTCCTCGAGGCTGATCTCCTTGCCGACGAAGTAGAACGGCAGCGTCGGAAAGCGCCGGTGCATCTCGCGCATCACGCGTGTGAGCACGGTGCCGTCGCCCATGCCGGCGTCGAACACCCGCACCGCGGGGGGTCGCGGGTGCAGGTTGGCGAGCTCCAGGCCGACGCGGCGCGCGATGACTTCCTTCTCGCTGCAGGTGTTGACGAACAGCAGGTATTTCTGGCGGTTGTCGAAGAAGCGGAAGTTGCGCGACGGCGCGCCTTCATGTCCCGCGCTCGCCGCGGCGCGCGGTGCGACGCGCAGCAGCGGCATCAGCTCGCGCGGCATCTCCGGCGCCTGCACCCCGCGGCTCGCCAGGAACGTGCTGACGCGCACCAGCGTTTCGGGCGTGATGCGCGCCCCGTCGCGCAGGCGCGCGACGAACTTGCCGTCGTTCACCGCGCGGCGGCCGAAGGTGGACTCGGCCATGCCGGCGCGGCGGCAGAAATCGGCGATACTGTCGAGCAGGCCCTCGCCCTGTTGTGCGAGCGTTTGGAGCATCACGTCCCTCCCTCGGCTGCCAAGTTAGCGGGGCCATGGGTGGGAAGGCAACCACGCTCTTACGAGATAATTAGATGGGACATATCCCACTCATATGAATCAACAAGTTAGTATCCAGTAACATTCAAATCATGGCAGAAAACATCGGGTTGGCGCGCGGTCTCACGAACTACGGCGACGCAGGATTCTCGCTCTACCTGCGCCGCTCGTTCGCGAAAAGCATGGGCTATTCGGACGAGATGCTCTCTCGCCCGGTAGTGGGCATCGCCGATTCGAAAAGCGGCTTCAACAACTGCCACCGCCATTTCCCCGAGCTGATCGAAGCGGTGAAGCGCGGCGTGCTCGCTGCCGGCGGGCTGCCGATCGAATTTCCCACCGTGTCGCTGGGCGAGGTGTTCCTCAGCCCCACTTCGATGATGTTCCGCAATCTCATGGCGATGGACGTCGAGGAGATGATCCGCGCGCAGCCGATGGACGCGGTGGTGCTGGTGGGCGGCTGCGACAAGACGGTGCCGGCGCAGCTGATGGGCGCGGCGAGCGCCGACCTGCCCGCGGTGCAGCTGCTCGCCGGGCCGATGATGCCGACCTCGTTCCACGGCGAGCGGCTGGGCGCGTGCACCGACTGCCGGCGCTTCTGGGCGCTGCATCGCGCAGGCAAGGTGGACCAGGCCGGGATCAGCGAGGTAGAGGGCAACCTCGCCACCACCGCCGGCACCTGCGCGGTCATGGGCACGGCCTCCACCATGGCGTCGATCGCCGAGGCCCTGGGCATGGCGCTGCCGGGCAGCGCGGCGATTCCCGCGGTGCACGCCGACCGGCTGCGCGCCGCGGAAGCGAGCGGGCGGCGCGCGGTGGAGCTGGCGCACAAGCCGATCCGCCCGTCGCAGGTGATCACGGCGAACTCGGTGGAGAATGCGCTGCGCGTGCTGCTGGCGATCGGCGGTTCGACCAATGCCATCGTGCATCTCACCGCCATCGCCGGACGGGCCGGCCTCAGGGTCGACCTCGACCGGTTGAACGAACTCTCCGATTCCACGCCGGTGCTGGTGGACCTCAAGCCCACCGGCCAGCACTACATGTCGGATCTGTACGCCGCGGGCGGCGTCGGCGCGGTGCTGCGCGAACTCAGGCCCCTGCTGCATCTCGATTGCCTGACGGTCACCGGTGAGACGCTCGGCGAGCGCCTGGCGCACGAGGAAGGCGCCTGGGTGGACCGCGCGGTGGTGCGGCCGCTCGCCGAGCCGCTGGAAAAGGTCGGCGGGCTGGTGGCACTGTTCGGCTCGCTCGCGCCCAACGGCGCGATCCTCAAGCGTTCGGCGGCGGACCCGAAGCTGTTCGAGAAGGAAGGGCGCGCCGTGGTGTTCACGTCGCTCGACGATCTTGCCGCGCGCGTGGACGATCCCGCGCTCGACGTGGCGCCCGAGGATTTCATGGTGCTGCAGAACGCGGGGCCGAAATCGGGCTATGCGATGCCGGAAGCGGGCTACCTGCCGATCCCGGCGAAACTCGCGCGCGCCGGCCTGAAGGACATGGTGCGCATTTCGGACGCGAGGATGAGCGGCACTGCCTACGGCACCATCGTGCTGCACGTCTCGCCCGAAGCCGCGGTCGGCGGGCCGCTCGCGCTGGTGAAAAACGGCGACCGCATCCGGCTCTCGGTGAAGTCGCGCCGCATCGACCTGGTGGTGCCGGAGGCCGAACTGGCGCAGAGGAAGGCCACGTGGCGCGCGCCGGTCGCGGCGCCCGCGCGCGGCTACGCCAGGCTGTACATGGAGCACGTGCTGCAGGCAGAGGACGGCTGCGACTTCGACTTCCTGCGCAAGACCTGAAGACGGTGGCCAGCGCGCGCACCCGCGAACACCGCAAGTCGGCCACGCGCGCCGGCCTGCGCTATGTCACCGACGGTTTCGCCGGCGTCACGCGCAAGCGCTCCGGCACTGGCTGGGCCTACTACCTGCCGGAGGGCAAGCGCATCGCCGACGCGGCGACGCGCAAGCGCCTCAACGCGCTCGCCATTCCGCCGGCGTGGACCGAGGTGTGGATCTGCCCCGACTCCGGCGGCCACATCCAGGCCACGGCGCGCGACGCGCGCGGGCGCAAGCAATACCGCTATCACCCGTCCTATCGCGAGGCGCGCGACCAGTCGAAGTTCCGCCGCATGCTCGAATTCAGCGAGGCGCTGCCGTTCCTGCGCGAGCGGGTGGAGCGCGACCTGCGCGCCGCGGACCTCAGCCGCCAGCAGCTGCTCGCCACCGTGGTGCGGCTGCTCGATCGCACGCTGATCCGAGTCGGCAATGACGAGTACGCGCGCGAGAACCGTTCCTACGGCCTCACCACGCTGCGCCGGCGCCACGTGCGCGTCGAAGGCGACCTGCTGCACCTGAGCTTTCGCGGCAAGAGCGGCGTCGAGCACTCGATCGCGGTGAGCGACCCGCGGCTGGCGCGCATCATCCAGCGCTGCCAGGACCTCCCCGGGCAGGAAATGTTCCAGTACCTCGATGCGCACAAGAAGCGCCAGGCGGTGTCCTCCGACGACATCAACGCCTACCTGCGCGAGATCAGCGAGCGCGACGTCACCGCCAAGGATTTCCGCACCTGGGGCGGCACCATGCTGGCGGCGGTCGAGCTGCGCACCATGGGCCCGGCGGCGAGCCGGCGCGAAGCGGACCGCAACATCATTCGCGCCGTCGACGCGGTGGCCGAGCGCCTGGGCAACACGCGCACGGTGTGCCGCAAGTACTACGTCCACCCGGCACTCTTGCAGGCCTACCTGCTCGGGCACACGGTGCCGCATCCTCCGGCCGCGGCCAAGCGCGCCAAGCGGCGCCCGCGCCCGGGCGGCGCCCTGCGCCGCGATGAAGTGGTGGTGCTGCAGTTCCTGCAGGAAAAGGTGCCCGACTGGACGCCGCCTTCCAGCTCGCCGACGTCGGCGCCGCGCAGCTCGCGCTGATCGGCGCGGTCGCGCTCGCCGGCTCGATCCTGGGCGGGCTCGCGGGCTACGGCACGGGCCTGGTGGTGCCGATCTTCCTCGCGCCCGTGGTGGGCATCGCCAACGTCGTGCCGGTGATGGCGGTGGGCATGATCTTCGCGAACGGCAGCCGCGTGGCCGCCTTCTGGCGCGAAATCCACTGGCCATACGCGCGGCGCATCCTCCTGGTGGGACTGCCCACCTGCGTCGCGGGCGCCTACGCCTACACGCTGCTCGAGGCGCGCTGGGTGGCGCTGCTGCTGGGCACGTTCTTCGTCGTGAGCGTGCCGGTGCGGCGGCTGCTCGCACGCGCCGGCTGGCGGCTGCAAGCGCGCGGCGTCACGGTCGCGGGTGCGGGCTTCGGCTTCGTCAACGGCAGCATGACGGGCGTGGGGCTGCTGCTCATTTCCATGCTGATGGCCGCGGGCCTGCAGGGCGCCGCGCTTATCGCCACCGACGCCATCGTCTCGGTGATCATGGGCGTGGCCAAGATCGCGCTGTTCGGCAGCGTGGCGCGCCTCGACGTCGATCTCGCGCTCGCCGGGGTGCTGATCGGGTTGTGCACCGCGCCCGGCGCCTTCATCGCGCGGCGCCTGCTGGCGCTCGTGCCGCTCAAGGTGCATACCGCCTTCATGGACGTCATCGTCCTGGCGGGTGGCGCCAGCTTTCTCTGGCGCGCGTTTGCCTGACTTGCCAGCGGCCGCGGCCAGGCAGATACTTTAGGCTTGAGCTATTCAGGCCTCATGGATCGGGAAACCCGGGCCACGGCGGACGACCACCGGGCGCTGCGGCTGTGGCTGCGCCTGCTCACCTGCTCGCAGCTCATCGAGCGCCACGTGCGCTCGCGCCTGCGCGGGCGCTTCGGCACCACGCTGCCGCGCTTCGACCTCCTGTCCCAGCTCGAGCGCCACCCCGCGGGACTGAAGATGAACGAGCTCTCGCGACTGCTGATGGTGACCGGCGGCAACGTCACCGGCATCGTCGACCAGCTGGTGAAAGAGGGTCTGGTCGAGCGCGTGGACGACGCCGCCGACCGGCGCGCCTGGCGCGTGAAGCTCACCCGGGCCGGCGGCAAGGCGTTCGCCGAGATGGCGCGCGCGCACGAGGAGTGGGTGGCGGAGCTCCTCGCCGGCGTGCCGCGGCGCGACAGCGATGCGCTGATGCAGCTCCTCGCCCGCCTCAAGCAGGCCACTCTGGAGAAATCCTGATGGACCGCTTCACCCACCTGGATTGGCCTTTCCTCGATCCACTGCACGCGCCACTGGCGCGTGCAGTGGACACCTGGGCATGCGCAAACCTGGAACACGCGCATGGAGCGGATGCCGACGCCATCTGCCGCAAACTGGTCAAGGATCTGGGCAAGGCCGGCTACCTGAACTACTGCGTCAGCGAAACCCCGGATGTCAGGTCCATCGCCCTGATCCGCGAAGTCCTCGCCTACCACGCCGGCCTCGCCGATTTCTCCTTCGCCATGCAGGGACTGGGCAGCGGCGTGATCGTACTGGCGGGAAGCGAAGCGCAGAAGAAGAACTACCTCCCGCGCGTGGCGGCGGGAGAAGCCATCGCCGCCTTCGCGCTGTCCGAGCCCGACGCCGGCTCCGACGTGCAGGCGATGACGGCGAGCGCGAAGCGCAAAGGCGCGCATTGGGCACTGGAGGGCACCAAGGCCTGGATCTCCAACGGCGGCATCGCGGATTTCTACGTGACCTTCGCCAGGGCCGAGGAGGGCATCAGCGCCTTCATCGTCGAGGCCAGGGATGTCGATGCCTCCGAGCGCATCGAGATCGTCGCGCCGCACCCGATGGCGACCGTGAAGTACCACGGCGCCAAGGCGCAGCTGGTCGGCGAGGCGGGCCAGGGCTTGAAGCTGGCGCTGCGCAACCTCGACGTGTTCCGCACCACGGTGGGCGCGGCGGCGCTGGGCTTCGCGCGCCGCGCGCTGGACGAAGCGCTGGCGCGCGTGAAGGCGCGCAGGATGTTCGGCCAGCGCCTGGCCGACCTGCAGATGACGCAGGCGAAGCTTGCCGACATGGCGACCGCCATCGAAGCGGGAGCGCTGCTCACCTACCGCGCGGCGTGGCTGCGCGACGTAAGAAAGCAGCGCGTCACGCGCGAGGCGGCGATGGCGAAGATGCAGGCCACCGAGGCCGCGCAGCAGGTGATCGACGACGCGGTGCAGTTGCTCGGCGGCCTGGGCGTGTTGCGCGGCCAGCCGGTCGAGCGCCTGTACCGGGAGGTGCGCGCGCTGCGCATCTACGAAGGCGCGACCGAAGTGCAGAAGGTGATCATCGCGCGGGAGCTGCTGAAATGATCGCCAAGTCGGCGCACGTCGACTGCTTCGCCCGGGACAACCTGCCGCCCCGGAGCCAATGGCCCGAGTTCCTGTTCGAGCGGCCCGAGTTCCGCTACCCGATACGCATGAACTGCGCCACCGAGCTCCTCGACAAGATGGTGAGCCGCGGCTTCGGCCACCGGTCGGTGATCCGCGCGGAGGAGGGCAGCTGCACCTACACCGAGCTCTACGCGCAGGCGAACCGCATCGCCAACGTGCTGGTGCGCGAGATGGGCCTCAAGCCCGGCAACCGCGTGCTGCTGCGCGGACCCAACAGCCCGATGATGGCGGCCTGCTGGTTCGCGGTGATGAAGGCGGGCGGCGTGTGCGTGGCCACCATGCCGCTGCTGCGCGCCAAGGAACTGACCGAGATCCTCAACAAGGCCGAAGTGAGCCATGCGCTGTGCGACCGGCGGCTCGCCGCCGAACTCGAAGGCGCGCGCGCGCGCTGCCCGACGCTGAAGAGCGTCAAGTACTGGCACGACGAAACGCGCGACTCGCTCGACGCGCTTTGCGTGCGCTCGCCGCAGGTGTTCGCCAACGTGGATACCGCGGCCGAGGACGTGGCGCTCATCGCCTTCACCTCGGGCACCACCGGCAAGCCCAAGGGCACCATGCATTTCCATCGCGATGTGATCGCCATGTGCGACGCCTTCCCGCGCTCGTGCCTCGGCGCGACCAAGGATGACGTCTTCTGCGGCACGCCGCCGCTCGCCTTCACCTTCGGGCTTGGCGGCATGCTCACCTTCCCGATGCGCGTGGGCGCCTCTACCGTGCTGGTGGAGAAGCTCGCGCCGGACACCCTGCTCGAGACCATCCAGCGGTACCGGGCCACCATCTGCTTCAGCGCACCCACCATGTACCGTGCGATGGCCGGGATCGCGAACAACTACGACCTGCGCTCGCTCAGCAAGTGCGTGTCGGCGGGCGAGGCTCTGCCCGATGCGACGCGCCAGCTGTTCAAGCAGGCGACCGGCATCGAGATCATCGACGGTATCGGCACCACCGAGATGATCCACATGTTCATCTCGCACACGCCCGAGCGCGTGCGCCGCGGCGCCACCGGCTACGCCGTCCCGGGCTACCGCGCCACGGTGCTCGACGAGGAGGGCAAGCCCTGCAAGCCCGGCGTCATCGGCCGGCTCGCGGTGAAAGGACCCACCGGCTGCCGCTATCTCGCCGACGAGCGGCAGAAGGACTACGTGCATGAGGGCTGGAACGTGACGGGCGACGCCTACCAGATGGACGCGGACGGCTATTTCTTCTACCAGGCGCGCACCGACGACATGATCATCTCCGCGGGCTACAACATCGCCGGGCCGGAAGTGGAAGGCGCGCTGCTGGCGCACCCCGCGGTGGCCGAGTGCGGCGTGGTCGGCGTGCCCGACGCCGAGCGCGGCGCCGTGGTCAAGGCCTACGTCGTGCTCAAGCCTGAAGCGCGGGCGTCGGACGCGATGGCGAAAGAGCTGCAGGAGCACGTGAAGAACGCCATCGCTCCCTACAAGTACCCGCGCGCCATCGAGTTCGTCGACAAGCTGCCGCGCACCGAAACCGGCAAGCTGCAGCGCTTCAAGCTGAGAGGCTGAGAAAGTGAGTCCGATGATGCAGATCCTGCAACCTCCCGCCTGGGCGAAGCCCCGGGGATTTTCCAACGGCATCGCGGTGCGCGGCGGCACCACCGTGTACATCGCCGGCCAGGTCGGATACACGGGGCAGGGCGAGTGGCGGGAGAAAGGCTTCGCCGGCCAGTTCCGCCAGGCGCTGCAGAACATCCTCGAGGTCCTGGCCGAGGCGGGCGGGCGGCCCGAGCACCTCGTGCGACTCACCTGGTACGTGCTCGACAAGCAGGAATACCTCGGCGCGATCAAGGAGGTCGGTGCCGCCTATCGCGAGTTGATCGGCCGACACTACCCGGTAATGGCGGTGCTGCAAGTGGGCGGCTTGGTGGAGGACGCGGCGCGGCTCGAGATCGAGGCCACGGCGGTGATTCCCGACGCGGGGGCGGCATGAAGATTTCCATCGTCGGCGGCGGCCCGGGCGGGCTGTACTTCGCGCTGCTGGCGAAAAAGGCCTGGCCGCGCTGGGAGGTCACGGCCTACGAGCGCAACCGCCCGGACGAAACCTTCGGCTTCGGCGTGGTGTTCTCCGACCAGACGCTGGATACCTTCAAGGCTTACGACCTGGTGAGCTACGAGCGCATCCGGCGCCGCTTCGCCTACTGGGGCGGCGTGGACGTGGTGTACAAGGGCCGCACGCTGCGCTCGGAGGGCAACGGTTTTTGCGGCTGCTCCCGCAACGCGCTGCTCGCCATCCTGCAGGACCGCTGCCGCGAGCTCGGCGTGCAGATCCGGTTTCAGACCGAAGTCGAGGGCCTGGAGCAGTTCGCCGACTCCGCTCTGGTGGTGGTGGCCGACGGCATCAACTCGAAGATCCGCGAGCAGCACAAGGCGCATTTCCAGCCGAGCACCGACCTGCGGCCGAACAAGTTCACCTGGCTCGGCTCGACCCGGCCGCTGGACGCGTTCAAGTATTTTTTCCGCGAGACGCCCGAGGGCATCATCCTCGCGCACTGCTACCAGTACGAGGAGGGCCGCTCGACCTGGGTGATCGAGACCGACGAGCGGACCTGGAAGAATTTCGGCTTCGACAGGATGGGCGAGGCCGAGATGCTGCCGGTGCTCGAGCGCGTGTTCGCCGAGGAGCTCGATGGCCACCCGCTGATCGCCAACCGCTCCATCTGGCGCAATTTTCCCACCATCGTCAACAAGACCTGGGTGAAAGGCAACGCGGTCCTGGTCGGCGACGCCAAGGCGACGGCGCATTTCTCCATCGGCTCGGGCACCAAGCTGGCGATGGAGGACGCCATCGCGCTGTACGAGGCGCTGAAGTCCGACGGCGACGTCGGCAAGGCGCTGGCGCGCTACGACACAGCGCGGCGCGAGGAGGTGGAGAAGACGCAGCACGCGGCCAACGTGTCGCTCGCCTGGTTCGAGCACATGCAGCGCTACTGGGGCATGGCGCCCGAGCAGTTCGCCTTCGGCGTGATGTCGCGCTCAAAGCAGATCACCTGGGAGAACCTGGAACTGAGGGACCCGGCGTTCGTGCAGGGCACGCAGCGCTGGTTCGCGCGCGAGGCGCGCACGCAGGGCTACGAGATCGACGCGCGCCATCCGCCGGTGCCGATGTTCACGCCGTTCCGCTTGCGCGGCATGCAGGTGGAAAACCGCGTGGTGGTATCGCCGATGGACCAGTACTCGGCGGTGCAGGGCATGCCCACCGACTGGCACTTCGTGCACCTCGCGGGCCGCGCCATCGGCGGTGCGGGCCTGGTGTACGTGGAGATGACCTGCCCTTCGCCCGAGGCGCGCATCACGCCGGGATGCACCGGGCTGTGGAACGAGGCGCAGCGCGACGCGTTCAAGCGCATCGTGGACTTCTGCCACGCCAATTCGAAGGCGAAGCTGTGCATGCAGCTCGGGCACTCGGGGCGCAAGGGCTCGACGCAGCTTGGCTGGGAGCGCATGGACCATCCGCTCGAGTCGGGCAACTGGCCGCTCGTCTCCGCCTCGCCGATTCCCTACCTGGCGGGCGAATCGCAGGTGCCGCGCGAAATGACGCGCGCGGACATGGATCTGGTGACGGGCCAGTTCGTGCGTTCGACGGCGCTGGCGCACGAAGCCGGTTTCGACATGCTGGAACTGCACATGGCGCACGGCTACCTGCTCGCGAGCTTCATCTCGCCGCTCACCAACCGGCGCAAGGATGACTACGGCGGCCCGATCGAAAACCGCATGCGCTGGCCGCTGGAAGTGTTCGCCGCCTGCCGCGCCGCGTGGCCGCAGGAAAAACCCATGTCGGCGCGCATCTCGGCCACCGACTGGGCGCCGGGCGGGCTCTCGGGCGAGGACCTGGTGGCGCTGACGCGCATGCTGAAGGATGCCGGCTGCGACCTGATCGACTGCTCGACCGGCCAGACGGTGCCGGAACAAAAACCGGTCTACGGCCGCATGTACCAGGCCTCCTACGCCGACTGGGTGAGGAACGAAGTGGGCATCGCGACCATGACGGTGGGGGCGATCACCACGCCCGACCAGGTGAATACGCTGCTCGCCGCGGGCAAGGCGGACCTGGTGGCGCTCGCGCGCCCGCACCTCGCCAATCCGTATTTCACCCTGCAGGCCTCGGCCTGGTACCAGCATGCGGGCCAGTACTGGCCGCCGCAATACCACCCGGGCCGCGACCAGGCCACCCGCAACGCCCAGCGCGAGCGCGCCGAGCTCACCGACGTGAAGCTGCGCGCGCGGCCGGCGAGCCACGAGGAAAAGGGGACAGACCTCAATTACGCTTCTTCTTCACGCAAATGAGGTCTGTCCCCATTATCCTGCTGTTTGCTGCGCTGCCCGCCTGGGGGTACGACGCCAACGGCGTCGCGCTGGGCGCAAGCGAGGCCGAGGTGCAAAAACAGTTCCCCGCGGCGCGCTGCAAGCCGCTGGAGTGGAAATCCGACGCGGCGGACCGGCGCTGCGACGACGCCAGGATCCAGTTCGGCGGGGCGCAGGCGCGCATCAGCTTTTACCTGCGCGGCGGCGCGGTGCAGGCATTCGACGTGCGCTTCGCCGCGTCGCAGCTCGAGCGCGTGCTGGCCTACCTCAGGCAGCAGTACGGCGCGCCGGGCGCCGAGGTGCGCGAGGTCATCGAAGGCCGCAAGGACAAGCGCGAGCTGCGCCGGGTGCGCTGGGACCGCGGCGCCGAGCACGCGTTGCTCACCTCGCAGCTCAAGCGCCGGCGGGTGGACCTGAGCGTCTGGCGCGGCAACTTCGACGCCGAGATCTACCGCATCAGGTAGCTGCTGCGGCGTCCCTGAAAAAGGCCGTGAGGCCGGTCCAGTTGACCAGCTCGTAGCCCAGTTCCTGCGTCAGCAGCCGGTACTTGCCGTCCTGCTGCATGCGCGCAAGGGTGGGCGCGTGGAATTCGACCAGGATCAGCGCCGGGCGGTAGCGGGCGAAATCCAGCGAGCGCAGCACCGCTTCCTCGTGCCCCTCGACGTCGATGCTGAGCAGCGCGATCCTGCGCTCCCGGAAACGCGAGGCCTCGAAGATCTCGGTGAGCGTGCGCACCTGGATCTGCGACTCGCTGCAGTCGTAGCCAAGTTTTCTGTACCCGGCGGCAGTGGCGGCGTCGAGCGTGCTGAGCACCGAGTAGTGGCCGAAGGAGTACAGGGTGGCGCTGCCCGCCGCGTCGCCCACCGCGCAGCACAGGTTCTCGTCGCCGCGGCGCGCGAGTTCGAACACGTCGCGCTTGATCGGGTCGACGTCGATGTTGATGCCGCGCCAGCCCTTGCGGTACAGGCGGTAGGTGTTGCTGTATTTCTTCGGGTGAAAGCAGCCCACGTCGATGTAGCAGCCCTGTTCCGGCGGCGGCCCCTTGGCCATGAAGCCCTCCAGCACCACGTCCTCGCCCCACTGTGCGTAGTGCGTGGCGCGGTGCCTGATCAGGTAGGCCTTGCGCCACAGGAACAGCTTGCGCAGGATTGCCGACTTGTCGGCGAACGCAAACCACGCGCGCTGCAGGCGCTTCGCGCGCAATCGTGACCCCGACCTGAACGTCGACAATGCTTGCCTCTTTGTCAAAATGCAATTGTGCCCTTGACAGGGCGGGGCTGCCGCGCGAACCATCGTTGCCATGCGCGGCCACGATTCATTCTCCGGGTTGCCCTCGCGCCTGTACTGGGCGCTGGCGGACGCGCGTCGCAGCCTGCGCCTGTTCTGGCACCGCGCGGACTTCGAGGCGATGGCCGGCGTGCTGCTGGTCGGCGCGCTGCTGGCCGGGTTCGGTTTCGGGCTGCACGCGGTGTTCGCGCGCCAGGACGCGGTGCGCGACATGGCACGCCAGGCCGAGGCGCGGGACCTGGAGTGCCTGGCGCGCAACGTGTACTTCGAGGCGCGCGGCGAGCCGGCGGCGGGGCAGTACGCGGTGGCGGAGGTGACCATGAACCGCAGGGCTGCGTCGCGCTATCCCGAAGCGCTGTGCGATGTGGTGTACCAGAAGAACTGGGACGCGGTGCGCGGGCGCTACGTCGGCGCGTTCTCGTGGACGGAGTTCAAGGTGCTGCCCGATCCGCGCGGCGAGGATTGGGAGCGCGCGCAGAAGGTGGCCGAGGAGGTGTACTCCGGGCGGCACGTGCCCAGCCTGCAGGGCGCGATGTATTTTCACGCCACCTACATCCGACCCGCGTGGGCGAAGCAGAAACAGCCCGTGGCCCGCATCGGCCGGCACGTGTTCTACCGCTAGCGCGGCTCAGCGTCTTGCGAACTTGAGTGTGAAGCGGTCGCTTTCGCCGATCGCCCGGTATTTTTCGCGGTCCTGATTCTTCAGGCGGTAGGACGGCGGCAGCGTCCACACGCCCTCGGGGTGGTCCTTGGCGTCCTTCGGGTTGGCGTTCGCCTCGGAGGCGGCAAGCAGCCTGAATCCGGCTTTCTCGATGATCTCGATCGCGTAGTCCTGGCGCAGGTAGCCGGATTTCATCTGCGCCTGCTGCGTCTGGTCGGTGCGCCCGCGGTGGTCGACGACGCCGAGGATGCCGCCGGGCTTGAGCGCCCGGTGGAATGCGCGCAGCGCGCCCTCGATCTCCTTGCGCTCGACCCAGTTGTGCATGTTGCGGAAGGTGAGCACGAAGTCCGCGCTGCCCGGGGGCGCGATGTCGTGCAGGTCGGCGTTGAATTCGGTCACCAGGACCTTGCCGTACGGGGCGGGCTCGGCGGCGAGGCGCGCGAGCAGTTTCCGGTGGTCGGCGAGGTATTGCGGCGGCGCGAGACCGTCGCGGCTGGCGGCGATGTAGCGGCCCTGGTCGCGCAGGTGGGGGGCGAGGATTTCCATGTAATAGCCGCTGCTGCCCGGGAGGATCTCCACCACCACGCTGTCTTTCCTGACGCCGAAGAAATCGATCACCTCGAGCGGATGGCGGTAGGCGTCGCGCGCGACGTTGCCGGGGCTGCGGTGCGGCGCCGCCACGCGCTGCGCAAGGACGTCTTTGTCCTGCAACATCGTGGGGGCGCAGCCCGCGGCGAGCGCGGCGAGCGCGGCGAGGGCCGCGAGGAGCAGGCTGCGGGGGATCGGGTGCATGTCGCGGGTTCCTGTGTCGGTGTCAGGCGGCGAGCAGTTGCTCGTAGACCGCCAGGTCGCCCTGGGAGAAACAGCAGAAGACTACCTCTTTGACCGCGGGGAAGGCCTTCGCCTGCGAACATACGGTGGCGACCGCAACTTTTGCCG